>JAHFTM010000262.1 GCA_023269335.1 Chlamydiia bacterium | reverse complement strand
CTAATTTTACTAATCATACCTTGAATTGTAAAAAGCGGATCTTGAAAAACAAGGGGTGAATTCAGGCTGTTAAGTCTCATTTCAAACTGATTAGCATCATTTGCGGATAGGTGGAAATTTTCGATGAGTTTAAAAGACTTCGCCAGTTGTGTGATAGTCTCGAAATCGTCTTCTACTTTGGCGCGTTGCATAAGCTCTATCAGTTGGCCAATTTCATCGCGATTTGAACATTGAAGTGATTGAATTTCAAGTAGATATGTTTTGTATTCTTTTTGATCTGCAGCATTAGCTTTGACCAGTAGCTGCTCCATCCTTGTTGCCTCCCTCATTGGAGCGAGTGCTATTGACGCCACGGATTCAACAGCTACCTGTACTGCTACTACCGGTAGTTCGCTCGTGTGAGTGACTTGTTGAGTCCTGCCAACCGGTTGGTGAGTAGCAGCTGCAAGGGATTGTGCAGGAATTGAAGGTTGTGGAGGTGTTGTTGGCCATGATTCTACAGTGAGCAAAGGAGTATTCTTACGAAGTTCTACAGCTACCTTATCTAATTCTGCCATTAAGGTTGAGTTTTCATTTCGGATGGGATCCTCCACATCTGTAACGATGCCTATTAAGTGATCAGCCACCTCTTCCATACCGTCGCGTTTGCTCTGAGTAAGCCATTGTAACATGTCTTTCAGGAGTAGAAGTCCTTCTTTACTCTTTATGCTGTTTTGATTATTTACGCATTCAAGTAAATAGACAGCAAGCTTTGTATTTCCTTCTTTTAAAGCATCCCTGACAGATGGTAATAAAACATCTATCGGGGTGTTGCGAAGAGATTTTTCTACAGATGTTTCATAGCTAAGTTGGACGTTTGTGGAAAATGCTTTACTGATCGCTAGAATTGTTTTTGCAGCAGCGACTTTTTCTTTAATAGAGGCATCAGCTAATGAGTAGACGTTTTTTTTGAGATACTTTCCGACAATTTCTTGTAAATGAGCGTCAGATTCAAGGCTTTGCCAGTTTTGTTTTGCCAAAAACTCTGTAATATTCTGCAGCTTTCCGCCACCTTTCCCAAACTTGGAAGCAAGCCATTCTCCCCATGTCAACGTATCTACATCAAGGTACTTGTTACCTGTCTCGTCACTTCGTAAAACCAGGTATTTTTTACCAAACCATAAAGAGGCATGCTTTGCGTTTTCTTGAGCCGCAGCTTTTATTGCAGCCAGCGCCTCCTCTTTTGACTGTTGCTTTCCTACATTGGGCTTAAATGATTGTGGCAGCTCACGACTAATGTTCATTCCATCTGACATATCAATATTCTCTTTATAGAGGTTTACGTATAACAAACTATTTAACTTGATTATTATAATAAAATGTTTAATTGTCAATTAAATCAGCTCTTTTTGTTACAAGGCTTAATAGTTTAAATGTTGTGTTGTACAGCCATTTTTGCAGTCGAGCGAATGCCCAAAAAGATAGCAAAAAAGAGAAAACTTATCCCTACACACTCGAAAAGTTGAGGGATCTCCTGTTTGAGGAGGTAGACAAAGACTAAGCCGAAAATTGTCTCGAAGATAGTAAGCTGTCCAGCTAGTGAAACAGGTAAATGAATACTTGCTGAATTCCATAAAAAGGCACCAACCCACGAGCAGAAAATACCTAAAATAGCGCCGCCGATCAGGAACTTGTATAATTGTGTGTTATCAAAGTTCAAAGAGGTAAATTTACTTACATCCACAAGATCGGTAAAAAACAGACCAAGGACAAGCGCAAAAAAGGCCACCCAAAAAAGTGTCGCCACACCTACAAGAGTGGACCATGCATTGCAGGAAATCTGTGGGTTTACTTTAAAAAATTTGGAGTTTGCCACAGCATACCAGCTCCAGACAAGTAAGGCTAAAAAGCTACATAAAATGCCTAAAATATGTTCTGAAGATGAGGAGGCATCAAGATAAGGTGCATTGATGATCACCAGGCCAATGAGGATCAGGATGGAAGGCACAAGCAAGCTTTTGAAGCTACACTCTCGTTCTTTGTAGTTCCCATATAAGGCAATTGTGATAGGGCTGATTCCTAGAACAAGTGCACAAATTGCTGGCGTTGCATAGCGTAAAGACAGCACAACACAGGTGTAGTAAAAAATAGTGGAGGCAAAAGAAAAATAGAGCGCTTGAATCCAGATCGCACGAGGATAGCGTCCCTGCCCTTGAAGCGTTGCTTTCAAGAAAATAGCAGCAGAGATGAGGCCGTAAAAGAGATAACGACCAAGCGCCACTTCGATAGCGGAAAAGCCATCCATGAACTGCGGGACAACAAAAATCAAGCCCCATACAAAACAGGCGGCAAGTGCAAAATTGATCCCCTTAACCATGACTAGAAGAGCCTTTGTCCATTAGGAGCTTTTTTTCCAGCCTCTACTAAAATTACCTTTCCAGTCTCATCTGCCACACCCAAAGTAAGTACCTCGGAGACAAAAGGTCCAATCTGTTTTGGAGCAAAATTGACCACGCAGAGCACCTGTTTTCCAACGAGCACTTCTTTTTCAGGATAGTGCTCTGTAACCTGTGCTGAGGATTTTTTGCGCCCGAGCAGCTCACCGAAATCGATAACCAGTTTGTAGGCTGCCTTTCGAGCTTCAGGGAATGCATCTACGCTCACAACAGTGCCTACGCGAATATCGATCTTCTGAAAATCTTGGTAGCTGATTTGCTGTTCAGTTGTTTTTTGTTCTGTCATAGCTTTTAATCCTTGAGATTAAAGGAATGTTTTATAAAACATTATATAAATATTCTCTAAAAGTCTATGATTTTTGAATAATTGTTTTCTATCAATTTTCTTAATAGTTGTACACTTTTCTTTGGATTGAAAAAGGATGGATATGGAAAAGCTTGTAATTTTTGACTGCGACGGGGTGTTAGTTGATAGTGAGATCATCGCAAGTCGCATCGAAGCAGAAGGGCTCACCGCTTGTGGCTAT
>JAHFTM010000261.1 GCA_023269335.1 Chlamydiia bacterium | reverse complement strand
CCCATTGGCTAACATCGCCAAATCTTGAGGATTGAACTTGGACAAATCTTCGCAACGATTGACCTCTTCTGCTATTGCTTTCAAAGCGTCCTCTATGCGTTCACCCTCTTGCTTCGAGAGCCCATTGGCTAACATTGCTAGCCCTTGAGGCGTACACCCTCTTAAATAATCATTCTGATTGCATATAGTGATGGCTAGTTCTTTCCAGAAATCTCTATCTCCTGCCCCCAATTTTGAAAGAGCATTCGCTATGGTAGCAAGTGCGCGCGGCCTGCACTTATTGAACTGCTTTTGTGTAGCAGCTAAGAGCGCTTTATCAAGATCTCCACGGCTATCTATCTTTGCTCTTTTTTCTGACAGTGATGACCAGAGAGCTGAGTAGTGAATCTCATTGAGCACCTCACGGTTCTCATCCCAAAGTCTTTTTATCCCCTCTACAGATGCATTTTTAGCTTTAAATGCTTTTGTCAGCCCTTGCGGGGATAGATGTCTACTAACAGTCTTAGAATGTGAATGGTATGGAGCACAAAGCTTATTTCTATTTCCTGATAAAATATTTGTCTTAGCACTCTTTAAAATTGAGCTCACGTGCACCTAATTGTTTAAAATAAATAAAAGTTTTAGCCATATATTAAACACTAATTTTCCATAATGTTATATCATTTACTTATAATAACTTCAATTTATTTAAAAATTAATTTAAGTGTTTCTTTGATTTTGTTGAAAAATTCAAAGATCACAGAAAGCGAAGATCTAATCGAAAATAAATTGAACATTTTAAGTTGAAACAGCAGGACTGTGTTGAAAAATTCAGTTCGTTAAAAAAATAAACACCCTAATCTTGAATTAAATAAGTTACTTTACAATGGAAGATAACTAACCACTCCAGTATACTTTCTGCAATTAGAAATATTTGCAATCCGTAGCCACAAAGCAAATGCCGCTTTTAGTTGGCATGAAAGGCACAAGATTCAGGCAGAACAAGTATATGCTTAAATTAAAAAATGTACGCGTCCACAACCTCAAATCGGTAAGCCTTGAGCTCGAAGAAAACCAGCTGATCTGTTTTACTGGTGTCTCTGGCTCTGGCAAATCATCACTTGCTTTCGATACGATTTATGTTGAAGGGCAACGGCGCTACGTTGAATCCCTCTCACAACATGCACGTCGTTTTATCGGCGAGCTTCAAAAGCCCGATGTCGAAGCAGTAAGTGGCATTACTCCTACTATCTCTATCGAACAAAAGACTGCCGGAAGAAATCCGCGTTCTACAGTTGGCACTATCACCGAAATTTATGACTACCTTCGTGTCCTTTATGCACGCGCTGGAACTGCGCACTGCCCTATAAGTGGTGAGCCTGTCATTGCCAGAAGTTCAGAAGAGATCATTCAGGAGATCAAATGCACTTTTCAGGGGAAAAAATTAATTATTTTAGCACCTTATCTTCGCGCAAAAAAGGGCGAACTGAAAGATGATTTTGAAGCGATCATCAAAAAGGGATTTACTCGAATCAGACTCGACTCAAAAATACTTCTTGTAAGCGATGAGATCTCTCTTGAAAAAGCCCATCCTCACGATGTGGATATTGTCATCGATAGAATCGAAGTAAATGCTCAAAATGAGCAGAGAATCACTGAATCTGTTCTCTATGCCCTTGATAGTGGCGATGGATCTGTCATAGTCTACAATCCAGAAAGTGATGAAGAGCGGCTCTACTCCACAAAAGCCTATTCTCCAAAGTCAGATCGTTCCTATCAACCACTCGACCCACAAGATTTTTCATTCAACAGCCCGATTGGCATGTGCCAAGACTGCCAAGGGATGGGTGTCAAGCATGAGTATGTGTTTGAAAAAATTATCGACGAGACAAAAAGTATTGCTGAAGACACCTGCCTCATAGCAAGTTCTTATAAAACAGTGCGCTATGGCAATATCTATGACAACCTAGCACGTATCTATGATTTTGATGTGCACACACCTTGGAACAAACTTCCAGAGCTTGCGAAAAAAGTGTTTTTGTATGGCACCGAGAAAAAATGGACCCGCATGCGCTTTGTCCATCCTGTGACGGGATCTTTTTGGAACGACCTCGTCCAATGGCGCGGAGTGTTGTATGAAGCTTATGATCGCTACTTACAAGCCAAAAGCGATAACTATAAACGAAAGCAAGAAGTACTCATGCATCTTGGCATCTGCACTTCCTGTAAAGGAGCACGCATCCAGCCCTACCCTGCGGCTACAGAATTTCAAGGAAAAAAAATCTATGAGATCACAAATTTTCCCATCGAAGAAGCGCTCAAGTTTTTTGAGGAAGCAAAAAATAAACTTTCGTACCAAGACGCAATTGTAGCAAAGGAACTACTCAATGAAATTTGCTCGCGCCTTGAATTCTTGAATAATGTAGGTCTTGAATATCTACAGCTTTCACGCTCAAGTCCCACTCTTTCCGGTGGTGAAGCACAGAGGGTGCGTCTTGCCTCACAAATAGGCTCAGGACTTGTTGGCGTCACTTATATTTTAGATGAGCCTTCTATTGGGTTACACCCTGTCGACAACAAAAAACTCATTCATTCGCTAAAAAATCTGCGTAACAAAAACAACACTGTCATTGTTGTTGAGCATGATGAGGAGATGATTCGTGCAAGCGATCATATCGTTGATTTCGGACCAAAAGCTGGTCTTCAAGGTGGAGAAATCATCTATTCGGGCAGCCTAAAAGGACTTTTAGCGGATAAAAAATCGCTCACCGGAGCTTATTTATCAAAAAGAAAAGAGATCGCTATTCCGAAAAAGCGTCGTAAAGGCTCAGGTAAGTATTTAAAAATTATTGATGCTTGCCACAACAACTTAAAAAATGTCAGTGCTGAAATTCCTCTTGGATGTCTTGTAGGTGTGACTGGTGTTTCTGGCTCAGGGAAGTCATCACTTCTTTTAGAAACTCTTTTTTGTGCTCTCTCCAACAAGAT
>JAHFTM010000260.1 GCA_023269335.1 Chlamydiia bacterium | reverse complement strand
TCAAATGTTCAGGGTTTTGTGAAGAGTCAAAATAGCTTTTCTAACGGTTTATAAGCCTCTCTCTTACGAAGGTAGCCTTCAGCTGCAGTACAAGCCTTTGTGGCTATCTTCCAATCGTTGAGCGGGTTACTTACATTATAGATATACAGAATCTCTTTGATGAACTGAATGTGCCACTGTGAGGCCATTTCAAGCATCGGAAACATAAATGCCATGTCGCCTGCGACCGGGAAAAACTGCCCCTGCAGCAAGAGATCCTCTTTTTTAATCAGCTGAAAAAGTTTGGCATAGAATGTTTTGACATGTGTCGCTAAGAATGTATCTGAGCGAAAAGCTCTTGTTTCACACACCTGTCTTGAGTAAGGATTCAGGCAAATATCCGGAAAAGTTGGCTCTGTATCAAAGCTTCCATAGGTCAGCCAGACATCCGAATCACAGTAGGCAGCAGCCAGTATATCAAGTGTTTCTGGCTTTGCAAAGTAGTCATCGCCATCAAGACAGACGATCACTTTGTGAGGCTCTATCTTGTGAATGGTGTGATAAAAATTTTCAAGTGAGCCCACCCGTTTTTCATTATGGATGACTGTACATCTACCTTTGAAGGCATCATTTTGAGTAAGAATGTCAACAAGCTCACCTGTACCATCGTTTGAAGCATCATCAATGTAGTACAAATGCCAGTGGGGATAGGTTTGCTCGGTAATCGAAGCTAAATTTTTGCTGCACCAGTATTCGTTATTGTAAGAGGGCGTGACAATAGCAAATTCGATGGGTGAATTTTTTGTATTTTTCATAGCCAACCCATACCAAAGATGGAGGTTAAAGCACTACAAAATTTTGCACCCTACCACCGAAGGTGATCTTGCAATCCTGTTTTTTCTGATATTGTGCCTGAATTGTGAATTGAATTTGTGTGTACAAATTACGTACACTGCGCTATACTAGGGTTAAAGCTAATAGGAGCTGTCATATGAAACAACAGCATAAACAAGAACGTGTGGAATTCCGTACAAGCCCCGCTGAAAGAAAGCAATTTGAAATGGCTGCCACTTTCCTCGGTGTAAATCTCTCTGCATTTTTACGAAACGCAGCCTTGTCTCAAGCCACAGAAATTTTAAAACAAACTAGATCCATTACGCTCTCAGATAGAGATAGGGATGCATTCTTAAATGCTTTGGAAAATCCACCAAAGGCAAATAAGAAACTCAAAAAAGCAATCGCAGCATACAAGCTGGCACATGAATAAAACTTTACCTATTCTTGAAGTCACGCCAAGTATGTATCGTGACTTTTCCTGCGGGTATGCACAATTAGATGAGTATCTCAAAAGGTTTGCAAAAACCAATCATAAGAAAAATATTGGTAAAACGTTCGTCTTGATTTTTGATGATGTCGTTGCTGGGTACTACACAGTCAGCATGGGTGAAATTGAATTTTCGACACTCTCTGACGAGCTGCGTTCCAGTTTACCGAAATATCCGATTCCAGTTGCCAGAATAGGACGCTTGGCGGTTCACTCTGCTTTTCAAGGAAAAGGCTTTGGAAAATACCTACTCGTTGATGCCCTGAAACGTATAGTTGAAGCCTCACAGACAGTGGCAGCTTTCGCTGTCGTTGTCGATGCAAAAGACAATAAATCAAAGGCCTTTTATACGAACTTCGGATTCATCGCCTACAAAGATGAACCTTTATCTCTGTTTTTACCGCTTGCAACTTTCAAAACTGAATTCTAAAAGTCAATGGTTACACTGTAAAATAAATAGTAGTTGAAAATATTTGATTACCCTTCTCGGCCAAGGCCTTCTAAGAGGGAGATGATTTCATCGCGGGTAAAGCGTTTCAAGATTTGATGGTCGTCAATCGTCACAATATCTTCTAAAAGATTCTGTTTTCTAGCAATCATCAGGTTGATTTTTTCTTCGACAGTAGCTTTAGTGATCATCTTAAAGACCTGTACGCCTCGTGTCTGACCTATTCTATGCACCCGATCGGTCGCTTGGTTTTCGCGCGCTGCATTCCACCACCTATCGTAGTGAATGACGACAGAGCCTGCTGTCAGGTCAATACCTAAGCCAGCCGCTTGTAGTGAGCCCAGAAAGACTCGGCATTTGGGATCAGTGTTGAAGCGCTCGATCTCTTCGCCACGAGCACGCGTCTCACCCCGTATTTGCGCATACTGAATATTATTTTTTATTAAGTGAGCCTGCATGATATCAAGCATCGCAAGGTACTGTGAGAAAACCACAACTTTCTGCTCGCTCTCTTCTGCTTCCTCTAAAAGTTCAACAAAAGCTTCCCACTTACCTGATTCATAACGCTCATAATTTTCAACATCGCGCAAATAGGCCGCAGGGTGGTTACAGATCTGTTTGAGTGAAGCTAAAAGCGCAAAAATATGCATGTATGGAATCGGCGTATCATCATCTTTAAGTAACTGAATAAGAGGTGAAGCTTGTTTTGTAGCGATGCTCTTGTATAAGGTCTTTTGCTCTCCAATAAGCTCTGCATAACAGAAATCTTCCGTCTTTTCAGGAAGCTCGGGCAGCACATCTTGCTTACGTCTTCGTAAAACAAACGGCTTGACAAAACGCCCCAGAAGCATTCTGCGTTCTTCATTCCCATCTTTTTCTATGGGCCGCACAAAAAATTCTCTAAAATCGCTATCTTGCGGCATGTAGCCGGGTAAGACAAGATCAAAAAGCGCTTTGAGCTCACGCAGCTGATTTTCAATCGGTGTGCCGGTAAGGCCAATTTTTATATGCGCACGTAGCTCTTGAAGTGCTGCATAGATTTGGCTGACGTGATTTTTAGCAATCTGCAGCTCATCAAAGAAAGCTGCATCAAAGAAAAAAGGCCGAAATTTACGGTATTCATTTCTCCACAAGCCGTAGCTTGTCACAAGTACATCGTAGTGACCTGGGAAATCATCTAGGGTACGTAGTGCACCAGTATAAGCTTTGACGCGAAATGAGG
>JAHFTM010000047.1 GCA_023269335.1 Chlamydiia bacterium | reverse complement strand
TTCTGCGATTAAGCTGTTTGAAAAAAGAATGAAAAGAAATAAGAATAGTCTCATCAGTAACTCGTAAGATCTTTATAGCAACCTTTTTTTGCATCTAGTGATACCCAACCGTCAGGACAAATGCCCTGATCAGGATATCCACCATTCAACCATTTTTTTGGACGAATAACAATTTTTTCTGGATTTTGATTCAGCCAGGCAGCCCACCAGCCAAATGTAGAGTTAGTGATGATGATATGCTTACACATGCTTAAGAGATAAAAATCAATATAATGTGGCTCATTTTCAAGAAAAATAACATTTTTCCCACTGGGTATATTCTGACGTGCAAAGGCAACATTATTGCTGCTGACAATAAAGAGCACAGGCTCTTGAAAACAGGCCATGGCTTTTTCAAGATAGTCTTTGCCATACTGAATGTATATCTCTCCATTTGGATCTTCGAAATAATGGCGTATCTGAATCCCAACAGTTCGAGGGTGATCGACTATTGAACCATACTTTTTTTGTATGTATTTTAAGTCACGAGTAATTGGCTGAAAGAGCTCTAAAAGGCGCTTTCGATGATGTGCAAAATACTTCTCTGACTGAAAATAACCAGTCATCTTCATATCTTTTTGAAAGGGGACTTGTGTGTAGGGAATACCAGGCTCTTGCCACGTGAAAGTTGCAGGACGAGGTGGGGGCTCTGATTGACAGCGGGAAAAGATATGCTGGTACAGTTTTGGTACAAGGCATAGTCCAGGAAAGTAGGGTACTGCATTGTTATCCCACGCTACAGCACTTGCTGTGGCCACTTGAAACAGATTATTACCAAGCTGTCCATACAGCTCACCTATAACATAGGGCTTGTTTTCTTCTGCTCCTTGTAAAAAAGAACAGCCGAGTAAAAAAAGAAAAAGCCATTTATTTTTCATAACGCTTCCACATCGCTTCATATTTGTCGGGGTGGTTTTTCTGAATAAACTCAATCAGTTTTTTGTCTTCGATTTTTGAAAATAGCTCATGATGTTCTAGCAATAAAGGTAGCCCACCATCACCATAGCCCTGTTTTGCTCTTACTAGACGTACATTTTCATAAAAATTCTCGTCTCGAAGCACATAGTGATTGATGCGTAAGTATTTATCGTGATGTTTTCCGTCGGTTTTTACATCGATTCCCTCACAAGGCATAAATTCCTTATCTCCATTCATGTAGCCCTTATGAGTATCTATAAGTGGGAAATGGTGTGGGTACCAAATATCTTCAAATTGCACGTAAGCGGGCCGCACAATACTTTTGCCAGAACAGTTTTTCGGATGACCTCGAAACGAACAGGCAAAGAGCTTTCCAAGAAAGGGCTCATTTGCTGGTACCCTGACACCACCAGTTCCAAAATTGCGCCAACTTACATATACAGCACGTGCTTCAGAAAAGTGCTCCTTTAAGCATTCAGGAACTGTTCTATTTCGCATAGGTAACAAAAATTCATCGATATCAATGAGTGCAACCCATGTCGTATTCCCCACAGCGCGCTTCATGGCATCTCGAAATGCTCTACATTGTGTGCCAACATAATCCGCACGGCTAGAAACAGGCCAATGAAATACTTCTACTAGGCCATCTTTGATATAAGGAGCGAGTACTTCTTGCCAATTATCTGTGCTGTTATCATTGTAGAGCCAAAAATGCTCTACTCCGACCATACGATGGTACTCGATCCACTCCCGCAAAAAAGGCGCTTCATTTTTAAAAAGAGATCCAATAGCAAGCTCTTGAGATTGGAGCCTCGATCCTAAAAGAAAAAGGCAAAGTACAATCCATTTCATGGCGACCTCAGAGCTGTCCATTCACTTTCTATTATCTCTTGGAGATCTGAATGGCAAGGGGTGAAATGAAGTATCTGCTTTGAAACCGTAGGATCTGCAACTGTTTTTGCAAGGTCACCCTCTCTTCTTGGTTTAAAAACATAGGGCAAGGGTTGATTTGTGACTTGCTCAATCATCTTGATGATCTCAAAAACTGAGTAGCCTTTTCCTGTTCCTAAATTGAGCGTCAAGTTCGATTTTTTTTGTTGTAGGTGCTGCAACGCGAGAAGATGCGCCTCCGCCAGATCACTTACATGAATATAATCTCGGATGCAGGTTCCATCTGGAGTTGCATAGTCTTTACCATATAGTGGCAGAGGTTCATCTGCTTGAATAAGTGCTTTCAAAGCACGAGGTATAAGAAAATTATAGGCGTTTTCAGAACGTTTGAGCCCAGCTTGAACATCCATTCCTGCAGCATTAAAGTAGCGTAAAAGAGCGTACTTAAAGTCGTAGGCTCGCGCAAAATCTTCGATAATTTTTTCGACAAAAAACTTACTCGTGGCATAAGGGTTTACTGGCGCTCGTGGTTGATCTTCAGAAATAACGCTGTGGATAGAACTACCATAGACTGTGCAAGAGCTTGAGAAGATAATTGTTTTAACATTGTGCTTGAGCATGCATGTAAGTAGCTGAATAGAACCAGCAACGTTTACTTGATAGTAACTTGAAGGGTCAGTGATTGAATCACCTACATTTCTAAGCGCTGCAAAATGCATGACAGCAACAGGCTTGTATTTACAAAATGTTTGATTGAGTTTTTCTGTGTCATTAAGGTCTCCAACAACTAAAGGCCCCCATTTGACGGCTTCTTTAGATCCATTGATCAGCGAATCATAAGTAACAGGATAAAAGCCAGCTTGGCTTAGAGCTTTGCAGGCATGACTGCCAATATACCCAGCTCCACCTGTCACTAAAATAACAGGCGCTTCTCCTTTCACCTCAGTATGAACCAACAGTAAACTGTAAACAAAAAAAAGGAAAAGCTGTTTCATGATTTTGTCTTATCCCAAATGATAAGTTTATTTCCTGGAGCGGTTGAAAGAAACTCAGTAAAAACTTTAGGTTGTATTCCATTTTTTCTCAAAAGATGAACGAATTCATTGCAGCTCATAGAGTTAATTCCATAATCTGCCTGGGAAATCTGGTTGTAGACCATGTAACCACGATCTGCTTTTTTGATCACTTGCTCAAAGTAGAGAAGTTGAATGTCGAGACTACATTCTGAAAAGGCGTAATTGCTAATCACGAGATCGATTTTTTCTTCGGGAACTTTTGCAGTCATTGCAGGACAGATGACATTGTTAACATAAAGCGTTTGCATGACCCGTTGGATAAGACCTTGTACTTCAGGTAAATCATAGATGTAGTAGGTCTCAAAGGGTTTGAATTGAGACAGTACAAAGCATTGACCACCAAAGCCCGCTCCGATTTCAGCTACCTTCATCTTTTGAGGTAGCTGAAAGAATTTACAGATCTTATCGGCATGTGCAATGTAGCGCAGTGTCGTTGCGGAGAATCTACCAAGTGAAGGATAGTTTTTTGTTGTAGGATTCCCAATCATATCTAACCTTTCGCACCCAGTTAGCGCTTTATTTATTGTTTTACGCGTACTCATAAGATAATCATAAAAAGCGTCACCTTCTGTAATCTCAAGGGCTCTCCGGTAATCTGGAATAGCACGAAATTGCAGAAAAACATCTCTCGATTCTGCTGCCTTCCTGCACACTTCTCTATAACCAGTATCTCTTGAAGTAATGCTTTCATTTTCTGCTATAAGGCAAGGCATAATGACAAAAAGAAAGGCGCTTAAAGACGCTCTGAAGGTCAGAAATGACATATAAAACTCCTGTCTCTGTTATTTTTTACGGAAAAGAACGGCGTTGTCTCGTTCAATTTCACAAATCATCTCACAAGAATCGAAAAGCATCGAAAAAGCTTTCATTTTTGGTGCTTTACCTTTGACCATTGTGAATAGGTTAGAAAGCAAAATATAGCCTCCTTTTTTCACCTGTGGCAATAATTGCTCCACGTCAGCAACAGAGCCTTTTTCAGAATAGTCACCATCAAGCTGAAGGAAATCGATTTGAGATAAGCGAGCTGCTGCTTCAAGTGAGTTCATTTGCATCTCTGTGCAACATAATTCAAAGCCGAATTTTTTGACCATATTGCGAAAAATTGTCAAGACAGCTTGCATGTCTACTTTTAACCACCATTCTCTATTTGGATCATCTAGATCAAGATGGCGAGTCACTACCTCATTTGACCAGGCATCCACTGCAAATACTTTTCCGCGACGATTCATTTTAAGCACGGCAGCAACAGGTAACACAGAAGAGCCTGTGCAACTACCTATGTCAACACAGACCTGTGGTTTTGTAACATGTACAAGATCCATTAAGAGCTCAATCTTCTCCTTTGAACACCAGCTATTTTGAAGCTCTTGTGCGACTGCAACTTTTAGCTTCTTAAATTCAGCATTTTCTAGTGCTGTAAGGTTATCATCTGGTAAGCAGTAGGTAGGATCCCATTCTGCGTGCAATGTAGGTGAGCACATACAAAAAGCACAAGCGAGCATCATTCGTAGTAACTTCATTTTCATCGTAGGTTCCTTTTTTGAAATAAGGTTATGGAATTGTAAAGGGATCATATTGTTGGATTGAAGCATGAGAGGCACGAATGCCTCTTACATAGCTTGCAATCTCAGGAGCTTTATTTTTGTAGTAGTACCAAGAATCAAACCAAAGTGTTACAGGATCATTTTTGATGTTTTCAAATGGTTTGAAAAGATCCTCACGAACAAAAAATGTGTTAATTGTAAAGCAGACAGGCTTGTATCCCTTTTTTCTAGCGATCTCACAAATAACCTGAAGAGGTTGATTCACTTCTCTTTTGGCTATAAGATCTGGCACTCTTTTAGTGATGAAAGGAGACCAACAAATACCCCCTTCAATGATAATTACCTTCGGTCGCAATTTCAACTGTTCTAAAATCAAAAAATCAGGGCCATCAATATCAATTGACAAAACGTCAATTTCTTGCTGTGGAAAGTAAAGAGCCGCGATCTGCTCAAGTGTTTTTCCTTGCGATTGCGCCTGTGGCCATGTAACAAATTCCTGAATGCACTGCACATGAAGATCGGCACAATTTTTTTTTGCCTTTTTGCTCAACTCTTTATCAGCTTCAATGAAGGCGCCTTTCCAGCCTCTTTCAGCTAAAAAGCGAGTGTTTGACAGATGCTCTCCATCCCATCCACCAAACTCAACAAAAAAGCCTGTCTTTAGATTGAGTTTGGTTAAGACATGAGCTAAAATGCCTTCTTCACCATATTGTGAATGAATACTAAAAGAGTAAGGAAGCAAACTATTTTCATCGACTTTTAGTGGTACTGCATTCGCAAAAATAAAAGAGGGGAGAAAAAGATAGGCGAAAGAGAAAATTAGACATCGAAAAAGGAGGCGCTTCATTCTTGAACCTCTGCTGTTTTTTACAAAAAGGCTAACATACAGTGCACTTCAAAATTTAGTCAACGATCGTGATTATGGAGAAACCAAAAACTTCAAAAAAAGTCAGAGAAAAATAAAAAACCACTTTATGCATAATCATTGAGTCATCTAGACTCCAAAATACCCTGAACTTTAGTAATGAGAATGGTCTATGCTATTACGTTACATGATTTCCCTTTTTCTTCTGTCTCTGCAATCGCTTTCTGCTGAGGGGATTGAAGCTTATTTTAAACAGGTCACAGATAAATCGAGCTGCCGTTCAATCAATCATGTCGATTTCATCTACATGATTAATCTTGACGAACGTCCAGAAAAATTTGCTTCCTGTATTGAGCAGCTGGCACCTTATGGCATCAACCCATGTCGTTTTTCTGCTGTCAATGGGTGGAAACTTTCTTACGAGGCCATTGAGCAATTAGGTGTCAAATATGCCCGTGGTATGAAGAAAGACTTGTGGGGAACAACGTATGAAAGTAAAGATGGAACACCTTCTCACGAAGTTATGCACAAGTCAGGTAGAACCTATTTCTGTCACTGTATGAGTCGTGGTGCAATAGGCATTTGCTTGAGCCATCTTTCAATTCTTCAAGATGCTTATAACTCTGGATATCAAACAATATGGGTTATGGAAGATGATATTCAAGTCTTACAAAATCCACATTGTCTTTCGCAACTGATAGAAAAACTTGATAAGCTTACGAGCAAAGAGGGAAAGAAGTGGGATATTCTTTTTACCGATCAAGATACCAAGAACCAGCAGGGCAATTATGTGCCTTGCAGCAGCTTTGCAAGGAAACCCAATTTTTCTCCTCGAAATACTGAACGCTTTTCCAAAAGAGTGGAGTATCCATCATTTCGTCGAATTGGAGCTCGTTATGGGGCCTATTCTATGATTGTTCGACGATCGGGAATGGAAAAAATCTTAAAATTCATGAAACAATATAAGATTTTTTTACCCTACGATATGGAATTTTATCTTCCTGAAGATATCGTCATGTTTGCAGTAACTCAAGATGTTGTTTCAACACAACCGCGTGCTCTTTCAGACAACGGATCTCCTCCTCCAGAGTGTAAAAGATAGAACAAAATTAACAAGGTGAGAAAAATGAATCTAAAAAAATGGACCAAACAGCTCATTGGAATTTTCCTATTGATCTTGTCTTCTACTCCACTCCAAGCCAATTTCGAAAAGGGCAAGTGGCCTGAGTATAAAGAACAGGTTATCCAGTATCTTCCACGCCTTGAAGGCTGGTGTACAAAAGAAAAAGCAGAGCGGCTGATGAACATCATTGTAAATACCTCTGCCGATATGTATGTAGAAATTGGAGTTTTTGGTGGCAGCTCTTTTCTTCCAGCAATTGCCGCACTTGACTATCAAAATAAGGGTTATGGCTATGCTATCGATCCTTGGGCTGTGGCTCCTTGCCTTGAAGGGTATGATGGAGAAAACTATGCATGGTGGTCGAAGGTTAATTATGAAAAAATTTTACTTGGTTTCGTTTCAAGCATGAAAGAGGCAAACCTTGAACATCGCTATTGGGTGTTGCGGATGACTTCTAAAGAAGCGCTCTCCCTTTTTGAGACTGACACAATTAAAGTCCTTCATATCGATGGTCAACACTCAGAAGTCTCTTCACTTTTTGATGTGATGCATTGGCTTGAAAAAGTAGCACCAAATGGTCGTATTATCTTTGATGATGCTAACTGGCCGATGACACAAAAGGCAGTTGACTATCTTTTGCAACACTGTACTCTTGATCCAGATTCTTATTTGGGAGATCCCTATCTAGTTTTTATTAAAAAATAGCATCAGATAAGGACTAAGACTAATGCGTAAGAACTTTTTTTCGCTACTGCCATTGTTTTTTCTCTTGATGGGTAGTATACGTGCTGAACTAGTAAAGGTACCAACGGAGATTACAGGCAAAGAAGATTTACGTGCCCATCCAGGACATTATCCTTTCATCAGCTACCTTACTTTTCGTAACGTGTGTGATGTCGTCATTGACCAAACTACTGAATGGTTTGATCCAGATTCAGTGAAACAAGGAGATATTATTTATCTTCATGGAAGCTATCTGGAGTGGTTCACAAAGAAGGTACATCCAAAAATCAAATACCCTTATATTCTGTTTACTGGCGATATAGGAGCATGGTTTCCAAAGCCTTCCATGATATCTCTATTATACGATTCTAAATTGGCAGCTTGGTTTTGTCGAAACATGGTCTTTAGTTATCATCCAAAGCTTGTTCAGAGCCCTATGGGACAAGATCTCGCTCTTTTTAAATTAGAGCCGGAAGTGGTCAATTCTCTCATTGACGCAGTGAAAAAAAAGCCCGTTGAGAAAAAACACTGGACCTACCTTTGTATTATGCCGCGTGCCCATGGAAATAGAGATACAATTGTAAAACGTTTTAAGGATCAGCCTTTCTGCCTTTATAAAGAGGGTGCCATAAGAGAACAATTTTATGAAGATATAGCGGCCTCTCGATTCACCTTCTCGCCTCTTGGATGGGAAACAGATTGTGTACGAACATGGGAAGCTTTGGTTTTAGATAGTATCCCGATTGTCGAACATACTTTTTTGGATCCCTCATATGAGCGACTACCAGTTGCAATTGTTCATGATTGGGAAGAAATTACCCCAGCATTTTTGGAGAAAAAATATCAGGAGCTCAAAGATCGCAGCTGTGAAGAAGCCTACTTTGATTACTGGCAGACACTCCTGCAAAATTTTCAAAGGAAAGTACGCCAAAACGATCTGGCCTTTTCTGAGTTGGAAGCCACTCAGTTCACTACACAAGACCTAGATGATCTTTCCTTAATCTTGAGTAACTATCGGGGCAGGCCGCTTCTTTACAAAGGATTTTTAAGTGCGCTACGACCCTTGCAGCTGCTTTCATTTTGTCCTTTTATTTCTAAAATTGACCTCTATGATCCATGGCTTGATCAGAAAATGTTTACCTTCATGCAGGAAAAGGTGAAAACCAAATCCTACCTAGCAAAGAAAGACAAAATCTCTGTTATGGAAAAGGAAAAGCAATTTAATGAGCTTCTTCAAGCTTCAGCAAACCAAGCAGTTTTTCTTGACCTAACATACTATCGAACCTCACTGTCTATCAGTTTTTCTAAGTGTGTCATTGAAGAGGGTAATTTTCGCCACAGCCTGAAAAAAGATTTAAAATGGCACTATGATCAGTTGCAACAAGGTTCTTTACTCTGTGGTAATATGCGCAAAAATGAATATGTTCAAGAAGTTTTAGCAAAGTTATCAAGTGAGAATGGGCTTCAAGTAAAGGAACAGGGTAATTTTTGGTTTCTCAAAAAAGAGATAAAGAAAAAAAAGAAAAAGCAGAGAAGAAAAAAGTAAGCTGCGTTCGGTTAAAGTGAAAGGTGAGGCTCTAGCAGCTAAAACTCAGATTAATATGAGCGCTTGATTCAACTTTAATCTCATGAAAGCGTAAGTCGAAAGACCGTCCAATCTGACATAGGAGTGGCTCCCATTTTTTTGTAAAAATTAATGGCCCGTTCATTCCAGTCTAGCACCCACCATTCAACTCGTCCACAGTTTCTTTCTTTGGCAAGCTCCTTAATTTGAGAAAGTAACAGCTCCCCATACCCCTTTCCACGATGCTCTGAACGTATATAAAGATCTTCAATATAAATTCCTTTGCGGCCAAGAAAGGTAGAAAAATTATGAAAAAAAAGTACAAATCCAATAGGTTTTTCATTTTCTTCAGCAATTAAAACTTCAGGCCCATGAGGGTCCATGAAAAGGCTTTTATGTAGCGTTGCAGCATCCGCTTTGACTTCATGAACAAGCTTTTCAAACTCAGCGAGCTCTGTGATAAATTGCAAGATGAGATCTGTATCGTTTGGCTCAGCTTTGCGACAGGTGAAATTTGTCATCGAATTCTCCTTTTTTCTTCCTCAAAAGCAAGCTCATCCACTCTTTGCCAGTCAATGACATTCCAAAAGGCGTTCAGATAATCGCCACGCCTATTTTGATACTGAAGATAGTAGGCATGCTCCCACACATCGCAGGCAAGGAGAGGTACACCTTTAAAAGCCGCATTATCCATCAAAGGGTTATCTTGGTCAGCTGTTGAGCCTACTTGTAAGGAACCATCTGATGCTCTTACAAGCCAGGAATAGCCTGAGCCGAAGCGTTCAAGCCCGGCATTGCGAAAAAGCTCTTTAAAT
>JAHFTM010000259.1 GCA_023269335.1 Chlamydiia bacterium | reverse complement strand
AGCTTGGCGTGATGGGCAGCGTTTTCGCATTGAGCTATGGCCTCAGTAAGTTCATCTCTGGCGTTATGTCCGACCAGTCCAACCCGCGTTATTTCATGGCCTTTGGACTTATTCTTACCGGTATCGTCAATATTTTCTTCGGCTTTTCTTCGTCCCTGCTCCTCTTTGCTCTTTTTTGGGGCTTGAATGGCTGGTTTCAGGGCTTTGGTTGGCCTCCTTGCGTGCGGTTTTTAACTCACTGGTATTCACACTCAGAACGTGGCTCTTGGTGGTCTATCTGCTCAGTATCACAAAATATCGGTGCCTTTTTGATTCCCTGGATTGTTGGCCTCTGCCTTCACTATTACGGCTGGCGCGCAGCTCTTTATGTCCCAGGCGTTATCTCCATCGTAGGTGGCCTTTTCCTAATTAACCGCTTACGTGACACTCCTCAATCGCTCGGATTGCCCCCCATTGAAAAATTCCGTAATGACTACATCAATAAGACAGCAGAAGCAAACGAAGAAGAAAAGAAGCTCTCGACAAAAGAGCTTGTCATAGGTGTATTGACAAACAGATACATCTGGCTGCTTGCTGTTGCCTATTTCTTTGTCTACCTTGTCAGGACAGGTATTGGTGAGTGGACATCTATCTTTTTAATCGAAAATAAAGACTACAGCCGTCTTGGAGCAAGTGGCACTGTCTCGCTTTTTGAAGCAGGTGGATTTTTCGGTAGCCTCTCTGCTGGCTGGATTTCTGATCGTCTTTTCCAAGCCAAACGCGGCCCTGTAAATGCTCTTTTTTCTATTGCCTTATTAATTACAATAACCTGTTTTTGGTGTGTTCCTGCAGGTTACCCTTGGCTTGACTCTATTGCTCTTTTTGCTATTGGTTTTGCTACTTTTGGCCCACAAATGTTGATTGGTGTTACGGCAGCCGAACTTGCCAGCAAAAAAGCTTCAGCTACAGCTGTTGGGCTTATAGGTTGGATCGCCTACCTCGGAACAGCCTCTGCAGGCTATCCGCTAGGCAAGCTTATTGACAGCTTAGGCTGGGAAGGCTTTTTCTGGGCGATGGTCTCTTGCTCATTTTTATGTATCTCTCTTCTTTTACCACTGTGGAATGTCACAAAAGCGACAAGTGAAGAGCGTCTGCGCAGGAAAAAAGCACTTGCCTTCAGTGCGTAGTTATAAAACGCGCTCTGATACGCCTCTCCAGTAAGAAAGAAGATCTAAAATGCGCTGCTCGGTCTCTTTCAGCACAACGGTCAAGCCTGGTTTGATGCCCATTTCTGAAAGCTCAAACGCCTTCATGGTATTGCAGATCCGGCCATCAAGCCTAACACCTATGCCTTGAATGCCAGCAAGATTGCCAAAATCACCAAACATCTCCAGTGTCAGCTCACAGGCTGTGATTAAAAAGAAAATGCGCTTTTTGGGATTAGCTTCTTGAATTTCAAAGATTTTTTCGCCGATATAATGAATCGTGGGAATAAAAAGAGGGATCGAATTGTGCTCTGGTAAGCTGTTCACTGCCTTTCCTATAAAACACTGCCGACAGACAGCATTATCTGGATCGTGGATGCAGTCCGGGGTGAAGCGCCCTGATGGACACTCATGCGGTTTCTCACAGTACGAAAAGCCCACCACAAAAAGTGCGTCCGGGTCTTGAAGCTCTTTTTTAAACTGCTCAACATTATTTACACCATAGAGAAAAAAATCGCCATCACGCACGTAAGGTTTTTTTTTGAAAAGTGACTGCAGATAGCGCATGAAATGGGTGAATGGCTTTTTCAGGATATATTTTGTGACTTTCCAGTTTTCATCTTTTTGCACCATCCATTTCAAGCTTTTCCACTTCAAATGTTTGGCAGCGTCCTCGGCTATGCCAGGCATAGAAGGCAAGGTTTTAAGCACTTTTAAAGGATGCTCTTTTTCAGCTTTTTTTGCCCCTTCATCCCACGCCTTTTCTGCTTTTTGCCAGTCTGTATGTTGATTCCAGTATGGTTTCTTATTCATAGAGGCAATTTTAGCATAAGTTGTGCTATTATCGAAGCTTAAAAATTGGAGTTTTATGTTTGTCTTCAGCATCGACAAGGAAAAAAGCCTACAGCTGCGTGCGCTGACCATTACACTTGATAAAACACTCAGTGAGCAGAGCCTCTTGAATATGGCTTCAACTCAAGAGCTTCTTCTCATCAAAAGCTTACTTGATGAAGAAAAGGCGATGCTTCAAAAAGAAAATAAAAAACAGCCCCTTACAGCCCCCTTTCACCATTTTCGCCTCAGTAGCAAAAATACACGTAAACTTTTACAGATGATGGCATCTCTTGGCAAAGTCTCTTTCCAAGGTAAACAGCTGGCTTGCGATTTTTTTGCGCCGCTACAAATTGCCTTCACCTGTGATGTAAAAGAAGATGAGAAGATCGAAGTGACAAGCCTAGTAGAAACTGGTACACTAAAATGGCCGCTTGCGCTTTGCGATTTTGTCTTTTTACAAAACCCACCTTTTGTCATCAAAGGCACGCTTCTGCGTTTTATCGACGATAACGCCTACGACAGCACCTTTTTAAAACAGGTTGCTCCTTGCAGAGAGTTCACTAAAAAAGAGTATGAAAATTGGCTTAAAAACATACAAGCTACTGTTGATGATGCATCACTTTTAAAGATCACATTCACATCAGTTCCTCAAGCAACAATAGCTCCTGTAGAGCCATTGCCACTGCTTTTTCTGGCTGACCACACAGCCGCTTTTGCCAGCCTCATGATGGACTATGAAGGCACAATCAAACCATTTACTGCAGAAAAACAGGAACTTGTTTTTGAAAAAGACCTTTTAGAAAGTGGCTTTCAAAAAAAACAGATCGCTCATTCAAACTACTACTGCCCTGTTGACAAAGCCATGGGAGCAATCGACTTTCTTTTGGACGTTGGCTGGAAGGTGTTAGATTTTAAAAAAAGAGAGCTGCAGCGCCTTTCACAAGTAGATTATGTCTTCAATGAGGCAAAAG
>JAHFTM010000046.1:3665-9649 GCA_023269335.1 Chlamydiia bacterium | reverse complement strand
AATAGTCTAAATCTTTCTAGTGAGATCGCATTGGAATCATTTCTTTGATGATTTTATTTTTATCTCTATATAACTTTCTTTTATATCTCTCCATTGTATACAAGCGCGTTTGCTGTTTGGATCACTTGCATTAAACAGCCTCACTATTTTTCTCTCTCTAAGAAGAGCTAAGACCCCACCTTGAAAAACAGCAAAATCTTCAGAGTCTTCGTCGGAAGAGTCCCAGTCATTGCGGCCGAAAGTTAAAGTGGTGGTAATAGGACTGCTGTATCGTAAGATGATTTGTTGGATTTGTGGAAACTTGGCCACAGCAGCACTCATCTGAGAAGAATTGCACTGTGAGCAGTCAACAGTGAGTGTCTGAAAAGAATTACAAATGAGAGTAAAGACTGATTGTGAGAGGGCAAAAGGGTTTGTTGCTTGAGTGCATAGCTGTAAACAACCAAGTAGTTGACAGAGTGTACCAACATCTTCTGCCTCTTCAGAGCTCTGTTTGACCATATTTGATACCTTACCTTGAGCTATCATAAATAGATAGCTGATCACATCCACCCGATTAACAAGCAGCTCTGGTAGTGAAAGGGCCTCTTGTGCTTGAGTTCTTGTTATATCTTGGATAGGTGGGAGGACATCTGATTCCAAGGAGTCGTTACTAGCATAGCCATTAATGTACTTCCAGATAGTCATGTTGAGCCCATATAAACGACGCTCGTCTGGGGGAATGCCCACAGGGTAAGCTGTGGTTGGAATTGCTCTTGATGATGAATCGAGTTGCATAATACCTAACAATGTCTAATTTGAGCCGACGAGGATACCAAAATAGATGAAAAAAAATGTAGTGCAATCAACCCTATGAGATTGATTTACAAATTTATTTTTTAAGAAGAGATAGCCGCTGAATAGCTTCTTCAATTGTAGGTTTTGATCCAAAGCCACTGATGCGCAAAAAGCCTTCACCATGGGCTCCAAAACCACTACCTGGAGTGGTAATAATATGTGCTTGCTCTAAAAGTGCATCGAATGCTTGCCAAGAGCTTTTGCCTTTGAAGCGAATCCACAAATAGGGAGCATACTCGCCACCATATGTTTCATAGCCCAAGTCTATGAACGTCTTTCGCAACGCCTTGGTATTGCCAAGGTAAAAAGCTACCTGCTCATCAATTTCTTGAAGGCCTTTATCGCTGACGCAGGCTAAGCCGCCTTGTTGAGAGATGTAGGAGGCTCCATTATAAAAAGTGGTGATTGTGCGCATCCAGTCGTCATGCACCTTTTCACCAGTTGTATAGACAAGCTCTTCAGGGACAACTGACCAACCAAGACGCACTCCGCTAAAACCTGCGATTTTAGAAAATGAGCCTACTTCAATGGCTACCTCTTTTGCTCCAGCTACTTCATAGATGCTTCGTGGTAGCTTGCTTTCTTTCGGTATATAAAATGAGTAGGCTGCATCGAAGATAATGATCTTTTTGCCAGATCGAGCAAAATCGACAATCGTTTGAAGCTCCTGATGCGTTAAAACAGCCCCCGTAGGATTATTTGGAGAGCAGATAAAGAGGACGTTAGCCTCTTCTGCAAGACTTACATCGAACAAGAAATTGTTTTCCGGATTACAAGGCAAATAAGTAATGTGCTGGTTGCCATGGTGGATGATGCTTGTATCAAGATAGGCAGGATAGGCAGGATCTTGTAGTGCAACACGCATCTGTTGTCCAAAAAGGATCTGTAATCTGCCGATGTCGCACTTAGCGCCATCAGAGATAAAGATCTCTTTTGCAGTGACACGCTTTTGATAAATCCTTTCACTAATGCCTTGGCGAAATTCCCCGATGCCCTGTTCTGGGCCATAGCCTACATAACTTTCTTTTTTTCCTAAAGCTGTGGCTCCATGGATAAGTCCAGAGCAGATATGCGGAGCTATAGGCTCTGTTGTATCACCAATCCCAAGTGAAATTAATTTTGCTCGAGGGTTGCGATTAAGGAACTCATTTTTTCGGTTTCTGACTTCTTGAAAGAGATAGCGACTTGCGACTTGACTGAAGTAGGGGTTTCTTTCCATATGATACTGCAATTTTTCATTAATTCTTGAAGTTTTTGTTCATTTGCCGGCTCTAAGTGTGTAAGGGGCAGTCTACATTAGGCCTGCAATCTGCATCATGCTTTTGATAGGAATAGGGTTCGTTTCTATAAAAGTTGCGCTGACAAGTGGCTTTAAAGAGTAGTGAATAGCTCTTGCACGCACTAGATCCTCTTGAGCCGTATCAATAAGCTTTTTTACTGCCCGTGGTACTAGGTTACTAAGCACTGAGATTACCCCATGTCCACCAAGGGCAAGAAGAGGGAAGGTAACGGCATCATCTCCTGAGAGCAAGCTAAAAAAGCGTTTTTTAAATGCAATGCGCTCTAACACGTCTGTCAGTTGAGAAAGGCTACCAGAGGAATCTTTGACAGAGACGATATGAGGAAGCTGAGCTAATCTTTCAAGTGTGTCAGTTTCAAGATTTTTACCAGTCCTTGATGCGATATTGTAGATGCAAATGGGAATACTCACTTCACTAGAAATGGCTTTAAAGTGCTCGTAGATACCTTCTTGAGTGGGTCTATTGTAGTAGGGGACAACAATTAAAAGAGAGGATGCGCCATATTTTTGCGCCTGTTTTGCGTGGTCGATAGTTGTCTTTGTACAGTAAGTGCCGCAACCGACCATAACAGGTATCTTACCTTGTGCTTCGTCGATGGCTGATTTAATGATTTCGTCGCGCTCATAATTTTCAAGCGTTGGTGCTTCACCGGTAGTTCCTAAGACCATAATTCCGGAGACCCGCGCTGTAAGCTGGCGCATGATCAGCATGCGCAGTCCCTTTTCATCGACTTTGTCTTGAGCATCAAAAGGAGTGATCATCGCTGTGTAGAGGCCTTCGATCTGCGGGCCTTCGATTTTCTGGTTTGCCATTTTTGTAGACTTAAGAGTATCTGATTTGGGGTTTTCAGCTTTTTTCATAAGAGATCTTCCACTGTAAAATAACCTTTTTTACCAATAATCCATTTTGCCGCAATAAGTGCGCCTTTGGCCAAGTTGTGTCGGTTGCGTGCGTTGTGACTAAGAGTGATTGTATCGTCCGGCCCATCGAAGATTACCTGATGCTCACCTGCAAAATAACCTACCCGATCGCTTGCGATATGTAAGCTCTCTTTTTCTATTGCTCCTGGCTGTAGATCGGAGATCACTTTTTTCTTTTTGGGCATCGATGCTAAAATAGTTTGAGCAAGCTCCTTAGCAGTACCGGAAGGGTGGTCTTTTTTTTCTCTGTGGTGACGCTCACTGATGGACACATCATAGTCTTCAAGTTTTGAAAAGAGTGCAGCTGCCGTTTTTACAAGCTGTGAAAAAAGGGCAAAACCCAAAGAAAAATTGGAGGAGACAATCAATGCACCATCATGTTTTTGAACGAGTTTTTTTGCTGCTTCTTTCAGCTCTTGCCAGTCCGTTGTTCCTATACACATAGGCACATGGGCAATAAGGGCTGTTTCAATGCGCGATAAGATGCCGTCTGGCCCGCTGAAATCGATGATCACATCAATGCCTGAAAGAAGTGCCGGTGTTAGTAAATCACTTCGCTCGATAATGTTGGAAATAGTTACTTCATTTTCAGGAGCTAGCTTCTCAATCATTTGCCCCATTTTGCCGTGACCAATCAAAAGAGCTTTCATCGCAGTTGTTCCTTGGTTAACTCTTGTGAACTATACATCAACTCTTCGAAGAAGTAAATGAGGGTTTGGACTCTTTTTTTACGGCAGCCCATATCTCTTTAAGCTTAGCTTTTTGCACGTCAGTAAGAGAAGAAATAAAACAAATATTATCATCATTTGTCGTGAAGGCCGCTTTTGTCCAGTTCGCAGAACCGGTAGCCAAGAGCTCGTCATCGACAATGACAAACTTGTAATGCAAAAGTCCTGCTCTTGCGCTTAAAGCAACGTTTACTTTTTCGCGTTTCAGCTGCAAAAAGACTTTTCGCGAAGTTTGCTTAGCAGAGTCATTATCCATGACTACTTCCACAGTAACGCCTCTATTATGCGCATCAATAAGTGCTTGAGCAAGTTTTGGATGGGTGAAGGTATACATGGCAACTTTTAGACTTTTCTTAGCGCTTTCAATAGTTTTTATCAAGCGATCAAGCGCTACTGGTTCGTCAGGTAGAAAATAAAAATCAAGAGCTCTTTTTTCCCTTTTTACACCTAGCTCACTGATCTTTATAACAGGGGCCTTCCATTTTTCCTTTTTCTGAATGGAATATGCCTTTTTTTCAATCATCGCTGCAAGTGGCGCAGAGTCAATACCTATCAAAAGGTTGGCATGTAACATAAAGGATTCACGTGTAAAGTTGGTAGAGCCAAGATAGGTTTGGCTATGATCAATGACTAAAAGTTTTTGATGCATCAGACCCTTATCACGTCGTTTACATAGCGTCACATTTGAACCCAATTTCCACTCAATATCAGGTGTCGCCTGTGCATCACAAATGACCAGCACCTGAACACCCTTTCCATCGTCAGCCTTTTCTTTGAGGAGGTCAATGATCTCATAGTCAGTCAAAGAAAAAATCATGAGCGAGATCGACGTTTTTGCATTTTTGATGGCTGCTTTGACGATCGCCTTTAAATTGTCGCCGGTCTGGTTTGAATAAAAAACAATAGGTGTCTCTTTTTCTGGAAGAAAGACAACTTCATTTTGATTTGTATAATAGACAAACAGCATGTAGATGATAAAACAGAGCATTCCTACAGAAAAGCCAAGTCGCTTTTGCCACACAAGAAGGTTGTTCAGATTCATTTTTTTCATAATGGTATTCCGTAGCTGCTCCATTTTTGATCTACAAGCTCAATTGTCTGGCGGTCAGCCTTACATTCCTTGGGATAGCTTGGTTTCATGCGAGCGTCGATGAGTAGTGGTAGCTCGTAGGATATGTGATGGCGGTTTGTCTGTGACTTGCTATAGATATCGCCTGCCGGTTCAAAACGAGTAAAGACCGTCCAGAGAAATTCTAAAGGTGAGCTTGCGCATAGATCTACATCGTCAACCAAAATGAGGAGAGGAAAGCCTTCAAATTGAGTAGGTGTTGCCGAATGGATAATTTTAAAGGGATCGGAAAAATCGATGTATTGAGGTCCTTGAAGTAAAAGGCAGCCTTTGCAAAAAGGCTTTGCCTTTGTCAATGGTGCAGGAAGCGTTCCATTAAAAGTAGCAGCAAGTTTGCGCTTTTCTTGGCCCAAGCCTAGAAGACAAGCTTTTGAGCCGCGATTGAGCTTTGGCCCTGTGTAGTCAAGGGTGTCGTAGGAGGTATCAGTGAAAATGCGCAGGTCTGTCTGTGGCCGAAAACGAGCAAGAATAGTTTCCAAAACCATTTTGATGTCGCTTAAATCCACATTTTGGTCGGTGATTAAAAGAAATTTTGTCAATGCCAGTTGCCCTTCTCCTAAGATGCGGAAAGCTGATGTAAGGGCTTCTTTTTCATAGCGTTCTTTGACAATTGCGCTGGCAAGTGCGTGGAAGCCTGTTTCGGCATAGCTCCAGAGCTCTTTTACTCCTGGCATGACAACGGGGATAAGAGGGGAGAGGAGCTTCTGTAAGTAGTTTCCAATGAAAAGGTCTTCTTGTATTGGTTTGCCAACTACAGTGGCTGGATAGATGGCCTCTTTTCTGTGATAGATTTTATCACAGCGAAATACAGGGAACTCATGAGCTAGGCCGTAGTAGCCATAGTGATCGCCAAAAGGCCCTTCAAGCTTTCTAACATTTGGTTTTGCATGGCCAAGAAGTGCAAATTCTGCGCGGCTGATGAGTGGATGTGGATGCGACGCATCATGACTGACTTCAAGTTTTTCGCCTTGCAGAAGAGAGGCTAAAACAAGTTCGGGAACATTTTCTGGAAGTGGTGCAATAGCGCTGAGCATTAACGCGGGGGGGCCGCCTAAAAAAATAGTAATGG
>JAHFTM010000046.1:0-3655 GCA_023269335.1 Chlamydiia bacterium | reverse complement strand
GGGCAGGTTTTTGCCAAGCCATTCTGCATGACCATAATGAAAGCCTCCGCCTTTGCCAATTTGAAAATGTAGGCCTGCCGTTTTCTTATCAAAACGCTGGATACGGTACATGCCTAGGTTTGGCGCGCCCTTTTCTGTAGGATGCTGATCGACCGGTTCAGTGTAGACTAGGGGAAGAGTAATAAAGTGGCCACCATCTTCTGGCCAGCATTTAAGTATAGGTAGTTTTTCAAGGTCCTGCATCTGGCATTCAAGGAGAGGTGACTTTTTTACTTTCTTTGTTCCCAGATGAAGAAGCCTTTGAAGATGCCTACGATTTTTCCACAGATCAGAAAGCCCTGGGAGATGTTTGCCTGTGGCAAGCTTAATCATGTCGCTCACCCATTTTTCAGGGGAATCTGGAAAGGCAAGCTCCATGCGCCTCTCTGATCCAAAAAGGTTTGTGGCTACGCTGAAGGCACTACCTTTGACATTGCGGAAAAGAAGAGCTGGGCCGCCTTCATGTACAGTGCGTCTATGAATTTCTGCGATCTCAAGATGGGGGTCGACTTCTGTGTCAATGACGCAAAGTTCGTTGTGAGTTTGAAGAGAGTGAATGAAGTCACGAAGATCGAGAATAGGCTTTTTCTTTTTTGTAAACAGATTCATTGCTCACTTCCTTAGATGGGGGGAGAAGGGAGTATATCAAAAAGGTAAGTGACTTAAATTGCAAGCACTGAAAAAAGGAAGGAGAAAAAGAAAACGCCTCCAAAAATGGAGGCGTAAATGTTCAAAAAACTAAACTTTTTGGCCTTGTGAGCGCATACAGTTAACAATGTTACTTGAACCACGCTTGGCAATTGTTCGTAATCCAGCACAGGAAACTCTAAGAGTTACGAAACGCTTTTCCTCTGGAATCCAGACGCGTTTTTTTACAAGGTTTGGTAGAAAACGTCTTTTTGTTTTCCCGGTAACTTTAAGACCGATACCTTTTTTCTTTTTGGCAATACCGCGTGTTACGTAGGTGTACCCGCGAGCCGGCTTTCTTCCGGTAACTTGACATACTTTAGCCATGACTGCTCCGTTGCAAATAGTAATAATTGCAGGAGAATATAGCAGTTTCGTCCTATTACAACAATGACTTTTTCAAAAGGATGAGCAGCAAGACGCATCGGTCTAACCTATGCTGAATAATATACAAGGCATCGGTTTGCAGACACTTACAAACATCTATTGAACAGATTGAGTAATTACAGGATAAGCAGGATCGGCTACGCCGGCAGGATATGCTCACAAGCACTTTTGGTGTTCATTTTCTATAATTATCTTATTTTATTTATTAAATTTAGTATTGAAATAAAATTTTTTTTATTATAAATAAACAATTATAGTTAAAATCATTATTTTTAAGAGGTGTTTGTGAGTGACGTGGGTTTTAATACAAACAATGTGCCAAAAGGTAATTCACAGGCGGCACATCCTGCGCCGTCTCAACAGTCACAAGCCAAGCTCAATGTCAATGAGGCTATTCGCGCTATAAAAACAAAGGGCGAGATGCTTACTCAACATGAAGAGCAGATCAGAAGAATTGGAGCAAGTGTTGACGCGCTTGATTTACATGCGCTGCCTACTCTGACCACTCAAGACTTGGCAGTTCTCACAAGGTGCTGTCCTAACCTGCGTCGTTTGGCTATCAAACAATCAAAGCTCTCACCCACAAGTATGGCCGAAATTGGAAAATTTTCCAAGCTTGTGATGCTCGATGTTGGTTCTGATTTGAAAACGATCAGTTTTCAAGACATCCCTTTGACAGTTGAACAGATTGGTGTGCTGGTCAGAAATTGCCCGAATGTCACAAATGTGAAATTGAAAAACTGCAATTTGACAAATCTAAGTGTAGTTGAGCTAGCAAAGCTGGCTAAGTTAGAATCACTTGATATTAGCGATAATGATCAAGTGACAGCCCAAAGCTTTGTCTCCATTGTCAAGTGCACAGCATTGAAAACGCTGAAGCTTAAAGAGAGTTCAAGTTTGGCGGGATTGAATGCTGAAGTCAGTGCGATTTTTCGTGAGGCAAAAACAGTAGGGGCACTCTCTGATGCTCTGTGGGATAAAATAAGAGAGGTAGGTCCTACAATCACAGAACTTGATTTGCATGATTTGCCACTGTCTCTGAAGCATCTAGAAGCTTTTCATACCTATTTTCCAAATTTACATCATTTGAATCTCAGAAATTGTGGTCTTACTGAGGCGCATATTCAAGCAGTTGTTAAATTTTCAAAACTCAAAAATGTAGATCTTGCTAACAATCCAGCAATTCTCAACATTGTCAAGCGCAGTGAGCAGCTTGCAAAAGCAAGTATTGAAACCCAGCCATTGACAGAGCGTGAGCTGTTACAGCTTGCCTATTTCATAGAAGTTCGCCTTCCTGTAGAAGCAGCCAAAGGTTTTTCTGTTTTCACAAAAAAGGCCTACGATCTTCCACGCTCCTTGCAGTATAGCAAACAAGCTGGCGGTATGGTCTATCTGCTTGCAAACCATAAGATTGCAAAAATAAAAGCGCAAGGTGGAATGAAGCTCATATCCAGCGCTGCACAAGTGTGTTTGGCTAAGTACGATCAAGCTCCTTTGCCTTTTGTACGAGGGTTGACGAAAAAATGGCTTGGAACAGAAGATTTACTGCAAGTAAAGCAAGAGGTGATGCTTACTAAGAAACTTGCGCAAGAAATTCAGAAGCGTTTTCCCCAAGAGCCTTTAGGTATTGTTCCAGTGCATAGCATACGTAGTTTTACAAACAGCAACGCAGTGCCAAAACTCAGTTTGATCAGTCCAGCTTTTGATGGTGATTACTTTGTGTTTTTAGAGAAAGAGGACAAGCCACCACTAAAAACATTGATTCTGCTTGCGAGTGGTGCAGCTCGTGGACTTAATCAACTTCATGCCTTAGGCTATGCCTTTGGAGACTTTAAGAATGAGAACTGTGTTTTTAAAGAGAATCCTGTGACAAAAGTAATTGAAGATGCGCGTTTAATTGACTTTGGTTTTACCTTTTGTACGCAAACTGAAGCTCCAAAACATGATATTGGATATTACGCCACAACTACATACACCGCTCCTGAGCAGTTTGGGATGATTCCTTTTAAAGGTGATTCCATGAAGGCAGATGTCTTTGCTTTTGGCGTCTCCTTTTACATGCAGTTTCATAGAATGCCGCCTCCCTGGACCGATTTTTTGCAGGAACAAATGGAGAATGAAAACCCTACGGATCTTGCTAGTATGCAAGTTAAGGTGCGACAATCGATAGAAGAGACGATTGAAAAGCCTTTACTCGCGCTGAGTCAAAAGCCAATACTTACACCCGATGAACAGTTTCAGTATTTGATCTACCAGGCACTCAGGCTTGATCCTGCAAAAAGGATCGATATGGAAACTTTCAGAAAAGAGCTGGCCAAGATCCCATTGTAGCCTTATTTTTTCTTGGGAAAGGGAAAGCGCTTAAAATCTTCTGCAATCTGTGTGTTGGGGAAGATTGTAGCGGCCTCTTCTTGAACCTCAATAAGGTTTAAATAACGAGCTGAAAAGTGAGTGAGGATGAGCTGTTCAACAGCAGCTTTTTGCGCTATGATAGCAGCATCTTTTGCTGTGAGATGGAAGTGGTCATGGGCAAGCTTTTTTT
>JAHFTM010000258.1 GCA_023269335.1 Chlamydiia bacterium | reverse complement strand
AGCACAAACAACTTACATTTTCATTCCCCGATTTTCCTAAAAAGATCTTTTTCGTATCGGAAATTTTATGCCATGTTGAAGATGAATCATCACTTTTCTCAATTCGCGAAAAAGCACCCTTATTTTCCCAAGAAGTATCTTTAGGAACACTTTCACCTCATCATGCACGCCATATTTTAGCTACAAAAGGGCTGACACAAGAACAAAAGTCTACACAGATACATAAGACCATTATTGAACTTTCAAATAGAAAAATGAAGGCTATATCTCCTGATGTGTTTTTCGAAATGCACCACTTTCTTTTGGCCTGTGATGATGAATTCAAAAAACTTCGCGACGTCAGACACATGTGTCGTATCATCTGCTATCATAACTGGTACAGAAAGCAGCTTCGACAAGAAAGACGCAACGGAGAAAAAAAAGAACGGCAGATCCGCTTTAAGCTGATGAAAACATCTCTACACTTTGCTTTCGGCGAGAAAAAAGTTGTGGGGATTGTAGTGGCCATCAACTTTTTAAGTGAGTATGAACAATTTGAAGCTAAACATATTCTAAAAGCATGTCAAAGACTCATTTCACATATTCGGATCGTGCCACATTCTTTCTTTTCATATGAATGTCCTTCAGATGCAATCCATTCCTTTTATCTAGAAATCGAAAAAAAGGATGGAAGAGATTTCAACCTTGAAGAACTTAAAATTTTGCAGCAAGGATTAGAGCATGAACTTTCCTTAAGCATCGAACAGCTTTCACATAAACTCTTCATGCCTCACAACGAAGAAGAGGCACTTCGCAATACACTGCTCTTAAGTCAGGAAATTCGTACAATTAAAGACCTGCCGCAAATTATCATCAACTTCCGCGGTCAGTCTGAAAGCACACTCACTTTTTATGTTATTCTTGTTTGGGTAGTTAAAGATGATCATTCACCTGATATTGAAAAACTCTTTCAAGCCTCCTCTGATCTACTTACAATCCTCACTTACTCTAAAAAAACCATTGGGCACATACGTAATAAGCACCCAAAAGAAGCGAGTACTTTCCTTCTTGAATGCCCAAAAGCACCCTTTTTGCGCCAAGATCATTCAGTGGACTTGCTTCGCGCTCGAGAGTTTGTTGTCTCAAGTGTAAAAAAAATCATCGGCGATGTTCGTGACTTTAATGGCGGACTCATAGGACAGCAAAACCAGCTTTTGAGTAGCCTGAAAGAACTTCTTACCAGCAGAGAGCTCAAGCAAGAGCTCCATTTAGAAAATCTCTTCCATTCAATCACTCCCATTTTAATGAAATCGCTACTTGCCCCAGAACTTATCCGATCACTCTTCCAACTATTTACAGAACTTGATGATGAAAGCGACGACAATCTTGAAGAGCTACGCTACAAAGAATTACTTCTGGAACACTCCTTATGCCTAATGATCTGCAGTGAAGAAAGATCTCTATTCGATGAACTGCAAAAAAGCATAGCTGACCTAGATTTAAAAGATCTTGAAATTGCCTCAACAGCATTTAAGGTGGGCGCTAATTTTTATCAAGGTTACATCTTGGTTCCACAAAACTGTGAAACTATCAATACATTTTCAAAGCATGTGCACGAGAAACTTGCCAGTTACAGGCGTTCTAAAAATTTAGGCCAAACGTTAAAGATCAGCCTGCCAAGACCAACATCGCTTCTTGATCCTCGTATCGGTACAGACAGAACATCTGGAATTGTCATTAAAATGCTCTATGAAGGCCTTGTGCGCATAGATTCAAATGGCAAACCCTCTTTTGCAACAGCTGAACGCGTTGATATCTCTCCTGATCAAAAAACCTACACTTTCCATCTTCGACAAACGAAATGGTCTAATGGCAAGCCTGTCACAGCGTACGATTTTGAGTACGCTTGGAAAAAACTGTTAGATCCACACTTTAAATCACTTTATGCCTATCTTCTCTATCCTATAAAAAATGCAAGGCTTGCAAAACAGGGGCTTTGCACACTTGATCTTGTCGGAGTTTCAGCAAAAGATGCAGACACGCTGCGTGTAGAGTTAGAACATCCAGCTCCCTACTTTACAGAACTTACCGCTCACTGGGTCTACTCACCACTTTGTAAAGAAAACGATGAGCTACATCCTGGCTGGGCATACTATGGAGGGGAAAATTTTGTCTGCAATGGTCCCTTTAGGTTGGCAAAATGGAAACGCAACACAGAAATTCAGGCTATCAAAAACCCTGAATACTGGGATGCTGAATTTGTACATCTTAGGCGCATTGACATTTCAATTATTGAAAGTCCGAAAAATGCCCTTATGCAATACCAACAAGGTGATCTTGACTGGATTGGAGAGCCGCTCTCTGAAATTCCTCCAGATACATTTAAACAAAAGAATTTTGATGAAAAAATCTTCTGTCACCCAATTGCTGCCGTTCATTGGTTTGACTGTAACGTGAAAATTGCCCCATTTGAATCAAAAAAATGCCGCAAGGCTTTGGCTATGGCCATCAATCGGCAAGCCATTATTGACGAAATCCTCCATGGTGGTGAGCAAGCCGCCTACAGCATCTTGCCACCAAGTTTAGCATTTTCTCAAAATGCCCATTTTGAAGATGGCAATTATGAACTTGCAAGACAGCTTTTCAAAGAGGGCTTAGAAGAGCAGGGGCTCACGCAAGACAAGCTACCAAGGCTTACCATCACCTGTTTTGACCAAGAAATTCACGAAACTATAGCAGGAGCTGTCGCAAAGCAGTGGAAAGATGTTCTCAATCTAGACTTCCAAGTGAAAAGCTATAAGTGGGAGCACTTCATGCAAAAATGTCTGCGGCATGATTTTCACATCATGAGTACGACGTGGTATTCCTGGTTCAATGATCCCCTCTATAACCTGGAGCACATGAAGTATGAAAATGGCGATATGAACACAACCCGCTGGCAGAATAACAAGTATATTGAACTTCTTGATCAAGCAGAGCTCTCACTTGATTCAAGAGAGCGTAAAAAACTTCTTCAAGAAGCAGAAGGCCTGATCATGGAAGAGATGCCGATTATTCCTGT
>JAHFTM010000257.1 GCA_023269335.1 Chlamydiia bacterium | reverse complement strand
GTTTCGTGAGGCAAAAATGCTTCTTGAGAAGGCCTTTACTCAAAAGAAGGTAGAAAAAGAAGTAGTTGCACAAGGGATGCAGCCCTTTGAAAGAACTATTGAAGGGGGAGATAAGCCACTTTTGACCTATTCAAAAGTACCTCTTGTAGTCAGTTATTATCCGGCTGAAGAGCCGCAGTTTCGTTGTCTACTTACCTGGGATAAAGTAGAGCTTCCTATTGCTCAAGGCCAAAAAGTTGGTGAGCTGAAGCTTGTCGAGGGCGATGAGGTGTATGCTGTGTTACCGCTTTTTGCCAAAGAGCAGCTGGAGCGCAGCTTTTTGCGCTTATCCAGCAGAAGGCAATGCACTTCATCACAAGTCCGCTTTCGCTCATTGCGCTTGCTGCGATTGCTCTTCTGCTGTTGTATACCTATTTCAAACGCTAGTAGTTCAAATCAAAATTAACTCGAACAATTTTTGATTTGGACTGCTAGTTAACTATAGTAGTCCATGAGATTCGGAGCTGCTGCCGCTGCTGAAGCTGCTGCTGAAGAGCTTAAGACAGGTGGTGCTGCTGAATCCTTTTTTCCTTGAGTGTTTGTACCTGTTTGTAGCTGTGTTGATGATGAATTAGCTAGTGAAGAAAAAGAAGTTAATAAGCCGCTGCTACCTGCATGTGCAGGATGATTTGGAGCTGGTGATGCAGCAGAAGCAGCAGAAGAAGAAGAAGAAGAAGAAGAAGCTAGCTCCACCTGAAGTTGTTCAGATTCAATAGCACGAATCTCCGTGAGCCATTCAAGCCAAGAAAATGTTTTATAGATGGGGGCTCTCATTTGAGGGGCGCTGCTTAAAAAGCGTTTCTCCCACGCATACATTCGACGAAAGTAGTCGATGAGCTTTTTACTTGCCGTGTTATCAAAACCCAGCTCTTTCCATGAGCCTCCTCTTCTTAGATATTCTCTATGAAGTAAATCAGCTTCATCAGCAGCTGATGAATCACTTGTCGATGTCGCGGGTTCAGGAAGGGGAAACGGGGTATTTTCTTTTACCGCATCAAAAACAGTTACAGATACGGCTATGAGTATATGGATCATGTCAGAAAAGTTGTAAAAACTGGGATCGATGTCGTGTTGGGTTGAAGGCAGCGTGACTGAAGACGAAGTTTTACAATGATCACGAATCTGATCTAGTGTCGTTTGGTGATAGTTAGGCCATATAGAGGGATGTAAATAGCAGTTTCCATAACGGTAGTTATAGGTAGCAATTTTGTACATACGAGTTTCGAATGCATTTGGGAATGCTCTTGTCTCTACATCTCCTGCAATACGCAGATCACTATCCCTAGCAGTCGTCAAATACTGTCTGAGATTACCTTTATGATAGGCATTCCATTCATTGATAGCCGATTGATCAGCAAGCGATAATTTTTTTGCTGCATTACTCGGCTCCAATAATTTACGTCTTATAGCCTCGTATTTCTTATCTACTTTAGAAAGACGAGTCAAAGTGGCTAGTAAAAAGCTGCCAGACAAGAAAGATGGGGTTGTAGAAGGAGCGATGAACGGCATCGAGAGCGCTAACCTTTGGGTAGGAGAAGCAGATTGAGAAGATGCCTTCTGCATAGCTATCACGTGAGCTATTGCTGCTTCTACAGAAGACATAGACCTTGAAGACGGGGTTGCAGAAGACTGAGCTGACGACGAGTGCTCATATTTAATGCCAGCATGCTGAGCGCTCTTATTAAGGGGTGCTCCAGTTTGCGGTTGCGCTGGCAGACTAGCTGGTTGTGCAGCAAAGGCAGCAGATGAGCTGCTGCTACTGCTACCTGCGCTTGCAGAGTTATTTGCGATGGTTGTTGTAGGTATTGCCATAAATGCTCCATTTTAAAATACAAATTAAATTACGTGATTTTTCCAATATGATTTATCTTCTGGAAAAAAAGATAGTATAATTTATTCTGCTTGTAAAGAGTAAATCTTCACACTAGTTTTTCATTTGCAATTCTCGCTTCAAACGTTCGGAAGTCTTCTGTAAGTCCAGCTGGTGCATTGCCAAGCCTATATGAGAAAGCTGCGTCAAGCGGCAGCGCTCCAAAAATATTTCGCGTTTTCAAAAACAACCTAGAAAAATATTTACCTAGATGGACGTTTTGTATAGGATGTGCCAAAATAGGAAGTGAGTAGTATGGCCTCTTCGCATCTTTTTCATCTTAGTCAGCAGAAACCGCAAAATAAGACTCAAGGCGGCATGCGCCTTGTGGCGGCAAAACACAATTTTCCAACGCTCAAAGGGATGTCTTTTTACAAGCTGACTCTATTTCCTAAGGGAATAAGAGAGCCTCACTGGCATGCCAACGCTGATGAATTAGGGTATTGTTTAAAAGGAGAGGCACTTGTGACCTTTTATGGAACAGGCAACCTTCGAGAAGTATTTTTAGTGAAGGCAGGTGAGGCTTTTTTTATTCCCTCAGGTTATCTGCACCAAATAGTCAATACTGGTGCAGAAGAAAGTGAGCTCATCTTACAATTTTCTTCTGACGAGCCTGAAGATTTCGCTCTCTCCTCTACTTTCGGCATGTTTTCTGATGCTGTATTGGGAAATACTTGGGGTGTTACTAAAAGCGTCTTCGCAGAAATGCAGCGCTCTACAAAAGAGCTGTTTGCCACGCTTCAAGAGATGCCTGTTTGTATTCCAGAAAACGCCCGCTATGCAAATCCCTATCGCTTTGATTTGCAAAACTCTTCTCCTTTGATTGTTAATGAAGGTGGATGCGCAAAAGTTGCAAGACAAGATGGTTGGCCAATTTTAAGATGCCAAGCGCTCTATTTTTTGCTTTTAACAGGCACTGGTATGAGAGAGCCTCACTGGCATCCGGAAACTGCAGAGCTTGGTTTTGTGCGTACAGGTCGTGGAAGGATGTCGATCATGAGTCCTGATCGTTCAGTCGATACTTATGAAATGAGTGCTGGAGATATCTACTTCATTCCAAAAGGATATCCGCATCACATCGAAAATTTGGAAAATGAAGAGGAGCTTGAGCTTCTGATCTTTTTTGACAAAG
>JAHFTM010000256.1 GCA_023269335.1 Chlamydiia bacterium | reverse complement strand
CGGTGCCTTTATACACCTTGGAGCCTGTTCTAGTACAGTAGAGCTTGATGCAAATTATCTCCTCGAAAATAACTACCGCTATACAGTGAGACTTGCTGAGTATGCTCTGAAGCATGGCATCCGTTTTATCTATGCCTCGTCTGCAGCTACATATGGTGATGGTGCTGATGGTTTTTCTGACGACCATGATGCAATTGATATTTTTAAACCATTGAATATGTATGGCTACTCCAAACATATGTTTGATCTTTGGGCAAAGCGACAAGGTGTTTTGAATCAGGTTGTTGGTTTGAAATATTTTAATGTGTTTGGTCCAAATGAGTATCACAAAGGCAGGATGTCTTCTGCTATTGTAAAAATGCTTCCAGATGCTTCTAACAAAGGTTCAATTCAGCTTTTTAAATCGGAATTTCCAAATCTTTTTGGAGATGGTGAACAGAAGCGAGACTTCATTTATGTAAAAGATGTAGCGAAAATGACCTGCGCTTTTTTAGAAAATAATGCCGCTGGAATTTTCAACATCGGAACAGGGATTGCAGCTTCGTGGAATGATTTGGCCACAGCACTCTTTTTATCACTTGGAAAAAAGCCCAATATTACCTATATCGATATGCCTGCAGATTTGTTAGGAAAATATCAGAATTTCACTGAAGCAAAAGTTGGAAAGGTTCAAAAAGCGCTTGGTAGAGATTCAGAGACTGTAGATCTTCGAGCTACTGTTGCCGATTATGTGCAAAACTACCTCTCAAAACAAAGATACTGGTAGAAGGATAAGGAAGCGATGGTAAGGTTGACACATGTTTTCAATCGACTTGAAGAGCGTAAAGTACTCGTTGCAGGCGATTTCATGGTGGATCGCTATACTTTCGGTAAGTCGAAAAGAATCTCTCCTGAAGCGCCTGTACCAGTGATTTTAGTTGACTATGAAGAGGAGCGGGCAGGCGGGGCTGGGAACGTGGTATTAAACCTTGTTTCTTTAGGCATGAAAGTGACTGCGCTTGGAAGAGTAGGCGATGATGCCGCAGGTCAAGTTGTTAAGAGCAGTCTTGCAAAAGAAAATGTTGAGACAAGCGCTATTTTTTGCCAAAATGGTTTCCAGACACCGCAAAAAGCCCGTATCATTGCAAGCAACCAGCAGATCGTGCGTATTGACTATGAAACTATAACTCCTTTAGATCAGATCCTTGAAGCTGAAATTGTTGATGCAATTGATGCCGTTGTTCAGTTTCAAGACATCATTGCTATCTCCGACTATGCAAAAGGCTTTTTGACGGATACTATTTTACAGGCGATCATCAAAGCTGCAAGAAAGTATAACATCCCAGTGATTGTCGACCCTAAAGGAACAGAATTTACAAAATACAATCAAGTGACTGTTTTAAAGCCGAACCTTTCTGAGGCATATGCTGCATCGAATCTTCCTGGACGTCCTCTTACAGAAGTGGCAGCAGCTATTTTTAAAAAGGTGTCAGTGGATGTGTTGATGATCACAAGGTCTGAAGCAGGTATTTCACTCTACTATCCTGATGGAAGTTATGAAGACCATCCTGTGCAGGTGAAGCAGCTTCGAGATGTCACAGGCGCGGGAGACACTGTGCTAGCAGTTCTTTGTTGTGCTCTAGCAAATGGTCTTTCCCTTTCTGAAGCCACTACGCTATCGAATATAGCAGCTACAGTCGCTGTAGAGCGTGTTGGTTGTGCGCGCGTCACGTTGTCTGAGATTGCGCGTCGCATGATAGAGCTGCATGCGCCAAGTAAGGTCTTTGAAAATGCTCACTCTTCTGCCCTGGTACAGGTGCTAAAAGGCAAGGAATTCATTCAATTACAGCTTCCAAGCGACTGTAAGGTAGATGCTGACCTTTTGCGTTGTCTGAGAAAGCTTGCGAACGATAAAGTAAAAGAAAGTAAAGAGCTTGTCGTGACCATTTCAGATCCAGGTCTTGACGAAGACATAATTTCTGTATTAGCCTCTCTCAAAGACATCGATTACATTCACATCACTCCAAATGAAAGTGAAGCTTGTATATTTCAAGGCAATCAAGCAATCAAACCGTTCCAAGTCTTCGAATTCAAAAAGCCTGATCTAGTAGTCCAAATCAAAAATTGTTCGAGTTAATTTTATTTGGACTATTAGCAGTCTAAAAACAGGTGAATAGACGCTCTCGCAAACGAGCTCTTGCGCCTTCGTTCACAGCGCAATCCGAGAAGGTAAAAAATATTTAAAATTTTTCTTTCCATAAATCTTCGCGCTCAATTAAAGAAAAGAGTTACCTTAAAAAAATCGCTTTACGGAGTTTTTCAAAATGAAGCAAGATATGGCAGGACAGATCGTTCAAATACAGTGCGCTTGGCAGCGTCAGCCAGAGGCAGCCAAATTGATTGAACGCTATGTCGATGAATGCGTAAATAAAAATAGTTTTCTACGTACTCTTCGAGATGATCTTTTAACTTTAACAAGCACACGCCTTTTTGACTGGGTAGATCATATCGAAGTAGGCTACTCTGATGAGCTTGACAGTGAATTACAAATCCATGGCTTCACACGTGAGCTTGCCACACCCCTATACTGTACCTTTCAGCATTCAGGTGCGCAGCTTCCACGCATAGTAGTTAAAGATGAATCACATCCTTTTCTTAGTATCGGGGTCCTTGTTGAAAATATTGCCGATTTTTTAATGGTGCGTGGCCTATCCACATGGATCGAAGGCTCTCCGCTTTCGCTTTTTCGTCGTGCCTTGGTTTCTAAAGAAAATGGCGTTTTTGTCTACGTGGTGGAACGAAGAGGCACACCCTTAATGGAGCCTACGCAAATGAAAGATGAAGAGCTTGCTAAAATCCATTTGGCCTATGAAAAATGGCAGACAAGGCCGCGAAACTTTGATGATGATGAGGGAGAAGAAGATGGTCTACGCCATGCGATCTGCACAGCTGAAGAAATTGTAGAACTTGTTGGTCAAGCTATGGGTGCAACGATTGTTTTGGATGTGGAACGCCGCTACTGGCAAGCAAAAAACCGCGCAGGTCAGTTGCAAAAAAATCGCCAGGATCACCTAGGCATGGGTTGGGCAAATCA
>JAHFTM010000045.1 GCA_023269335.1 Chlamydiia bacterium | reverse complement strand
GCATACATTTGATGTATCTTGCGTTTTAGGTTATGTCATCCAGCACAAAATTGTAGAAAAATGGCTCAAACTAGATAAAAAGAAAGGGTTAGAGCTTATAGAGCAGATACTTGCCTAAATTAGGAAAATTATTATGTCTGAGAAATCAGTAGTCACAAAAGATGCCCTGAAAGAAACTCGTGGATGGGTTCGGAAAGCCTTTGGAAATCTTTTGCAAGTAGAATTTGAAGGATTGGTTCGTCAAGGGGAAGTTGCCATGGTGCGCCTTGGAGATATCGAGCTCAAAGGAGAGATCATTGAAATTATTGGCAATGAAGCAAAGCTGCAAGTTTTCGAAGACACCCGAGAAGTTGAACTCAATACACCAGTGCGTTTTACAGGCGAGCTGCTTGAGGCAGAACTTGGGCCTGGACTCATCGGCAATATTCTCGATGGTCTTGAAAATCCACTTGAAGAAGTAGCCAACGTCGGCGGCTTTTTTTTACCGCGCGGGGTCTATTTACCGCCACTCGACAGGCAAAAGCACTGGGATTTTGATCCTGTAGCCAAAGTAGGTCAGCTACTTACTCGGGGCGACACACTTGGAACTACTCTTGAAAATCGTTTTCATCATCACATCATGATCCCCTTCGCCTCTTTTGGCAAATATAAGATTACTTGGATGATCAAAAGCGGCTCTTACCCTGTAACTACAGTAGTAGCGAAAGCCGTTGATGAAAAGGGCGTCGAGCATCAATTTACCATGCTGCAAAAATGGCCCATCAAAATGCCACTTTTCGAAGGTGAGCGCATCAAACCGCAAAAGATGATGGATACAGGTCTTCGTACTATTGACACCCAATTTCCATTGATGAAAGGGGGCACTTTTTGCTCGCCCGGACCATTTGGCGCAGGTAAGACTGTACTGCAACACCACTTAGCAAAATACTCTTCCGTGGACATCGTCGTTGTCGTTGCCTGTGGAGAGCGTGCAGGTGAGGTTGTTGAAGTTCTTAAAGAATTTCCTCATCTTGTAGACCCACACACAAATGAATCACTGATGAAGCGCACGATCATCATTTGTAACACATCCTCTATGCCGGTTGCAGCCCGCGAGTCCTCTGTCTACATGGGAGCTACGATCGCTGAATACTATCGCCAAATGGGACTTGATGTGCTCTTACTTGCTGACTCTACCTCACGCTGGGCACAGGCGATGCGCGAAATGTCTGGCCGTCTTGAAGAGATCCCTGGTGAAGAAGCCTTTCCTGCCTACCTTGCTTCACGCATAGCAGCTTTCTATGAGCGTTCAGGTATGCTTTCTCTTAAAAACGGCTCTACAGGCTCTCTTACAATAGGTGGTGCTGTCTCACCTGCTGGTGGAAACTTTGAGGAGCCAGTAACGCAAGCTACGCTTTCAGTGGTAGGTGCTTTCTTGGGACTGTCTAGAGAGCGTTCCGATTCAAGGCGCTATCCTGCTATCGATCCATTGATTTCCTGGTCAAAATATCTCATCCCTGTGGGTGAGGAGCTGTCAGAAGTGATGCCTGAATGGGTTGACACCATAAAAATGATGGCGAAATTACTTCGTGAAGGCGATGAGATCCGAAAAAGGATGGAAGTTGTCGGCGAAGAGGGTGTAGCAATGGATGATATGATCACCTACTTAAAAGCCGAACTGTATGATTTTTGCTACCTACAGCAAAATGCTTTTGACAAAGAAGATGCCTACTGCCCACTGAAAAGGCAAATTGCGACGCTTTCATTTATTAGACGCGTCTTTCTGATGCACTATTCATTTACAGATCACGACCAAGCCCGCAGCTTCTTTTTACAGCTACAAAATAAAATTAAAAACAGCAATTTCATGATCTTTGAATCAGCAAAATATAAAGATGCACTGCAAGAAATTGACGTTTTATTAGCCAGTCATTTATTAGCCAGCGATGGAAAGGTATAGGTAAATCCATGAGAACAGTATATGAAAAAATAGATGACATGCGCGGTAACCTCATTACCGTAACGGCTGAAAAAGTTGGCCTTGGTGAACTTGCCCGCGTAGACTTAAAAAATGGCCGCCACGCCTACGCTTCGGTGCTCAGAATCGACGGTAAAAAAGTAACGTTGCAAGTGTTTCAAAGTACTCGAGGTATTTCAACAGGAGACAAGGTCACCTTCCTAGGCCATGAAATACAGGTCATTTTTAGCGATGCTCTTTTTGGTAGAAGATTTAGCGGTTCAGGTGTCCCCATCGACAATGGCCCAGACATTGTAGGTGATGCTATTGACATTGCAGGGCCTGCCTTCAATCCTGTTCGCAGAATTATACCGCGTGAAATGGTACGCACAAACATCCCTATGATCGATGTATTCAACTGTCTTGTCAAATCGCAAAAAATCCCTATTTTTTCTGTAGCCGGTGAGCCCTATAATGCACTTTTAATGCGCATTGCCAACCAAACGGATGCCGATGTGGTGATTATTGGAGGCATGGGACTTACTTTTAGCGAGTACCAAGCCTTCATCGATAATGCAGAAAAATCAGGTTCGATGAATAAAACGGTGATGTTTATCCACCGTGCCACAGATCCTGCTGTGGAGTGTATCTTGGTGCCTGATATGGCGCTTGCCTGTGCGGAACGTTTTGCACTACAAGACTACGATGTCCTTGTGCTCTTAACCGACATGACAGCCTTTGCCGATAGCATCAAAGAGATTGCTATTACCATGGACCAAATCCCCTCAAACCGCGGCTATCCAGGCTCACTTTATTCAGACCTAGCCTCGCGTTATGAAAAAGCTGTAGCCATGGATGGCAGTGGTTCGATCACTATTGTAGCTGTCACCACCATGCCGGGTGATGATGTGACGCATCCAATTCCTGATAATACAGGCTACATTACGGAAGGTCAGTACTACCTTCATAATGGTTCCATTGATCCCTTTGGATCGCTGTCTCGCTTGAAGCAGCTGGTCATTGGAAAGGTGACGCGTGAAGACCATGGCGACTTAGCCAACGCTATGATCCGCCTGTATGCTGAGTCTAAAAAAGCACGTGAGAGAAGATCCATGGGTTTTCGCCTTTCCAAATGGGATGAGCAGCTCCTACACTACTCTCGCCTTTTTGAGGCGAAGATGATGAATCTTGACGTTAACTTATCTCTTGAAGATGCCCTTGATATGGGCTGGAAGATATTTGCCGAATGTTTTAAACCGGAAGAAGTAGGGGTAAAACAGGCAATTATTAGTAAATACTGGCCCACAAAGATTGTAAATACTGAGCAGACTGATGGCTGAAATAAAGCTGACAAAAAATGAACTGCTGATGCAGCAGAACAAACTCAATCAACTTGAGCGCTATCTGCCTACGCTACAGCTTAAAAAAGCACTTTTGCAAGCACAGGTCAACGAGTGCCGCATAGAGATCAATAAGCTGCAAGTTGAGCTTGAAAAAAGGCATGAAATAGTTGATGCCTTTGCTTCACTTTTAGCCCAGCGTTTTTCAGTTGACATTCTGCATTTTGTTCGTCTGAAAGAAATTAACAAACGCTATGAAAATATTGCCGGTGTTGATGTGCCGATATTTCTGAATGTCTCCTTTGAGCCGCTGACTTACGATCTTTTTGATAGCCCTGTATGGATGGAAAGCGCTATCTTCAGCTTGCGAGAACTTGAGGTAGTACATGCAAAAATTACTGTCTTAGAAGAAAAGAAACGGGCTCTTGAAAAAGAGCTTCGCGATGTTTCCATCCGCGTGAATCTTTTTGAGAAAATTCTGATTCCACGTGCCGAGGGGAACATTAAAAAAATTAAGGTCTTTTTAGGTGATATGCAGCTTGCTGCTGTCTCACAAGCAAAAGTTGCTAAAATAAAAATCGAGCAGGCCAAAGAAATCGCGAGGCAAAAAGTAGACGTTTATGCAAGTTGATGTAAAAAAAATTCTCTTTGTCGGACCCAAGGCTGATAAAGAATACTTTTTCTCAAAAGCGCAAGCTGCCGGAATTGTCGAGTTCATCCACCCTGATGGCAAACGACAACTGGCTTTACCAATTGAGACTCAAGATTATGTACAAGCCATCAAAGTACTTCGTGGCTATGTTCAAAGCCAGCAAGTAATGAAAAAAGATCTTGATTTAGCCAAAGAAATTGCACAGGAAGTGTTAAAGGCAAAAGAGGAAAGGCATCAAGCTGAAGAGGCTATTCGCAAGAAATCTCACGAACTTGAATACGTTGCCCCCTTTGGCAATTTTAGCATGGATAGTTTACACGATATAGAAAAAGAGACAGATCGTAAAGTGCGTTTTTATTATGGCAAGACAAGCAAGCACTTTGAGACGAAAGAAAAGGCTCTGCTCACTATCAACTCAATTGAAGGCACAGATTACTTCATCGCTATCACAAGAGAGCCGGTACAATTAAAAGATCTTCTTGAAGTCCATGTAACTACTTCAGCGCCTGCTTTAAAGATGCATATTGGAGAGCTGGAACAGCTTGTTGCCAAAAAAAATGAAGAGCTCAAAGAACTTACACGCTACAACTGGCTATTGCATTACGCCTTTGTTCATGAGTTAAATCGAGCAAATTTTAATTTTGCAAAAGAGGCTCCCCGCCATCTTTTAGATGACAGCCTTTTTGTCATCGAAGGGTGGGTACCAAACAACAAAAGAGATGCGCTTTCTCAACTCATCACACCACTTAATATCTATGCAGATGAAGTAGCTATCGATAAAAACCAGACGATACCAACCTATCTTGAAAATAAAGGATACAAAAAAGTTGGTGAAGATGTGATTCATATCTTTGATGTGCCATCGCATCAAGATAAGGACCCCTCTGCGTGGGTACTTGTAGCCTTTTCTCTCTTTTTTGCGATGATTGTAGGTGATGCAGGCTACGGCATGATTTTTTTAATAGCTGCGCTTGTGATGAAGTATAAAATAAAAGATCTAAAAGGGGCTGCCAAGCGTTTTGTGAGCCTTGTGACTATACTCTCTATTGCCTGTATCCTTTGGGGTACGATGATGAACTCTTTTTTTGCCATTTCCTTTGCCCCGGATAGTTTTTTGCGCAAGCATTCGTTGAATACCTGGCTTCTCGATAAAAAGGCTGATTTTCATCTAAAAGCGCATGATGATGTCTACGATTATTGGGTAAAGAAATACCCAGAAATAGCCAAGGCAAAAGATGGCCAAGAGTTTATTCAAGCAGCTCAAGGGCCAAATGGCTCAAATGAAGTTATAGATAAATTTGGTGGTAACATTCTCTTGGAATTAGCTCTTTTCATCGGCTCAATCCACATTATTTTAGGCATGCTGCGCTACGTCAGAAAGATACCTACGGGCATAGGATGGATACTATTTATCATCGGATGCTACCTCTACTTCCCCTACTACCTGGATGCAACTTCACTTTTGCACTTCATTTTTGGCATACCTAAAACTTATGGGGCAATGTTTGGCCTGCAGCTTATCTATGGTGGTGTAGGCATTGCTATGCTCATCGCTATTATTAAAGGTGGCTTTGCAGGTATCTTCGAATGTATGGCGGCGATTCAGATTTTTGCTGATATCATGTCTTATCTTCGTATTTACGCTCTTGGTTATGCAGGTTCTATTGTGGCAACGCAAATTAATGAGATGGCAGTTCATTTGCCGCTTGCCATTGCTATTGTTGCTGTCATTGCATCTCATGCCTTGAACATTGTCTTATCCGTTATGGGAGGGGTGATCCATGGGCTTCGTCTTAATTTTCTTGAGTGGTACCGCTATTCGTTTGAAGGCGGTGGCAAGAAATTTAAGCCACTTGAGTTACATTTTTTTGAATAGGGAACAAGGTATGGTTCAAAAAAGTATTTAGAAATTACATTGCGTGTCTGGCCTGTGATTATGTGATTTGCTTGTGGCTGCAAATCTCAAAATTGCAGGCCTGACTCCAATGAACTTGAGAAATTTTTGAACTATGCAAAAAAAGGAAAAGGAGTTTTTATGGTTACGGATAATCTAGAATTTAGTTTGGCACAAATTGGACCAATCTTATCGCTGAGCTTTGGCTGTTGCGGAAGTGCTATTGGTTGTTATATTGCAGGCCTCGCCTCTCATGCAGCTATGGCGCGTGTGGAAGAGGGCCATGGTAAGTTCATTGGTATGGCATCGGTTCCATCATCACAGTGCATCTATGGTTTCATCTTGATGCTACTCATGTACCGCAACATTCAAAGTGGCGTGCTTTCTCCGATAGCTGCAATCTTCGTTGGACTTTTTGCAGGCTTGGCATTTATGGCGTCTGCTGTCTATCAGGGCAAAGTGTGTGCTGCGGGTATTCAAGCATCACTCAAGCAGCCAGCAGTCTATGGAAGGTGCTTTGTAGCGATCGGCATTCTGGAATCATTTGCCTTGTTTGCCTTCGTTTTCACCCTGCTGATCATCTCTTAAAAAGCAGTTATTTTTAAAAACGCGAAGCGTTTTTGAAGTGCTGCAGCTTGATGCAGCTTTGTTACGGGCAGGATTGACTGCCCGTTTAGAGGCTTAAGTATCTACAATTTCAAGGTTTGGCAGCATCTGTTTCAGATTCGCCTTACCTTGCATTGTAAGACTCTCTGTGAGAGGTCTCAATGATGAAGTCTGACAAATGACTAGCCTTTTCAACTGTTTTAATTGAGCAAGTGCATCCACACAATGATCATCAACTGTTGTATTTGAAAGATCAAGAACTTCAAGTTCGTGTAGCTTTTCAGCAATAATTTTTATGTATCCCACCCAGTGCGTAGAACCAATTGTTGCCTTAGCAAGGCTCAAATTTTTTAAATGTGGTAGCACACTCACTATTGTTTCTAACCTCTTGAGATAATAACCATACACCCTTAAATACTTGTGTCCATCCTGTGGAAAACAAAGAGTAATATCATGAAGATCAAGCTGTTCGGCATTTGACCGTTTAATGGCATCCAGCTTTTTTTGCAACTCATGAGAAAAAGGTGGGTAAAGGTTTGTAATTTCCTCACGGATAATTTGTTCAACTTCTGTGTGGTGAAGCTGGCAATAATCGATAACTATATTTTGCAAAACATCTATCACAGGAAGATGCTCATGTACGGTATCCGTATGATTTGGCTCAAGATCAGCACCCAACAAGCGTAGTGTAGAAAAAGTGCCTTCAGAAAGCCAAGAAGGCCAAGTAGAAATGGTTCTTCCAAGCCAAGTGGGCAATGAGGCTGAAGAAGGAAGCTTTTCATTGACGCAACTTAGTAATGAATTGGCAGTTGATTGTACACAATTTTGAAGCGTAACACTCTTATTATTGACCATTTTTATCTCCTTATATTACGCATCTACTGTCACCTTTAGCTTTTTATGGACTTTGAGCGCTTCTACGGTTTCTACAGTGAGTGTAAAGCCTCTTAGCTCAAGCTTTCGAAGCTCTGGAAGTGCTTCGGCTATTAGGGTCAGATACGTCTCTTTCAACGGCTTTAACCGACTAGTGACAATGAGTAGCCTTTTGAGTTTCTTCAGTCGCTGTACCATGAGTACGTAGAAGGTCGTGTCAAGCCAGTCTGTATGGATTATCTCAAGTTCAACAAGCGTTGAAAAGCTTTTCATCCAGAGCTCCAGCGTTTCAAAGTCAAGTACACGCAAAAAATTGGTCTGTAAAAGCACTAATTTTTTTAGGTTTATAAGTTTTGTTAAACTTTTTAATCCCGCAGCAGTATGGCTTGTAAAGCCTCGTCCATCGAATACCAATCTCTCAAGATTTTTTTGGTTAGAAATAGCCATCAGATCAGCATCATACAGATGAAAACTATCAAGTCTCAGAGTTGTAAGTGCTTTGAAATCCAAACGGAGAGGTTCTGGTATTCCTTGAGCATGTTTAGCATTGGCACCTGTTGGTTCTAAAAATGCAGAAAGACTCTGCTTCACGCTCCAGTGAGAAAGAGACAAGGTAGGAATCGTTGGCGCAGCCTTCTCCAGCTTTTTTTTCCATAACGTATGATCATTCAGCTGAAATGAAAAGAGAGGCCAATTCCCTGAGCATTTATTGAGGATTGCGCTAAAAGCAACCCACTGACCCTCTAAGGGGACCTTTTCTAATTTAGCTAAATCTAATCGATCCATTGCATCTAGCGGTAGATCTTCAATAACCTTATACGCAGGTTGAGCCTTGCTTTCTTTAGAATCTAGCACGACTCTTGAATCGGGCGGCTGTTGGGCAGGTGCTCTTATTGCAGCCTGTAGGCTATTTGTCAGATGAACAGTGTTTGTAACTGCAGCTCCTCCTAGGACAGCTGTAACAGCTCGCTGCTGTAACAAATCCACCTTCTGGTCTTGCCTAGCTTGGGGTTGAGAAGACATTGAGAACCACTGATCAGCTGATGACGACATCGCAGAACTAGTTGCAGCTGTCACTGAGCGGCCTTGTAAGTTGTTTGAAGCTGTAACAGGCGTCTCTTCACTGTTACTAGCCAAGTTACGGGCTATCCAAGAAAAAAAAGTTGCAATACTCATAACATCACCTCAGGCAAGAGAGGCTAGCAAAAGCAAACTTTTACTGAAACTACCTTTTAACATTGAATCCTGCTAGGATCCAATGAGAAGCTGTGCTATTCTCGTAGAGCCAATAAATCATAAAATGAAACTCACTGTACGCATGAAAAAAGAACGTTTTAAAGCCACAGTCGCAGCAGCCTTGCTCCTCATTCAAAATGGTAAAATCTTGCTCATGCGACGAGCAAACACTGGCTTTGGTGATGGTCTTTATGGCCTACCGGGTGGGAGTATTGAGGGCAACGAGCCTATTAAAACTGCTCTTATCCGTGAATCAAATGAAGAGCTTGGTATCACGCTTTTAGATGAAGACGTACTCTTCTCATCTGTCCTGCATATAGCACCGCACTTTCGCACTCCAAGTGAAGTTTTTTTATTTGGCTTTCGGTGTGAAAAGTTTCAAGGCACTGTTGAAAATAAAGAGCCTGATAAATGTGATGATCTGAGCTTTTTTCTACTTGATCAATTGCCTGAAAATATTTTAGAAGGCAGCAAACAGATGATCTTTAATCTACTAAGTGGTTCTCATTTTTCAGAGCTTCACTGGCAGTAATAGTACTGCTCATATCAGCTATATTGCAAATCCTGTTATAACTATATTGTGAATATTTTGCTTAATATCATATGATTGTCCCTCTTATTATTATTTAAAGTGAAACAGCTGTATGATGATTAGCCCAACCCCATTTCCGATTGCCTCATTGCCGCCAGCCGCTCCAGCTCAAGCTGCAGCACCAGCAGCCGCTATTTTGCAAGTTCCGTCATTATTGAATGTACAGACAGCCTCCTCCGCTCTTACCAGCCTTATCTATCAGCAAATGAAGTGGATACCTGAAAATCGTCGGGGAATTATCCGCGACTATCTCATACAAAGACTAGCTCCTTGTACGACGCATCTCGATCTGTGTGGTGTTGAACTTACTGAAGAAATGTTTAAAGAGATTTCAACTTTTCAACAACTCAAAGTTATCTATGCCTTCGAGTGTACAATCAAGGGACAACTAGTAAATAGAGAGCTTCTTACCAGCCATTTTGAGCGTGAGCAGAACATCTTTTTTGACATGAGTCAAAAGCCAACCATTCCACTCTTTCATAAGTATAGTACTGCTATGAAGCGTGTATTAATACGTACATTCGACACATTAATACTGCCAGAAGAGTGGGCTTGGGGAGCGCAGTTCCCTGAACTTTGTCAATTACTCAAAGAGCTTAATAAAAAACTTCTTACACCCCAAGAATTACAGAAAATAGCAAAAATAAAGGCGCAGCACATCCAACTTTGTATAGAAACTACAGAT
>JAHFTM010000044.1:615-9841 GCA_023269335.1 Chlamydiia bacterium | reverse complement strand
GAACGTTGTTGAAAAACTGCTTAGCATAGAGGGTGTCAAATACACTAGTAGAACTGCTATAAAAAATAGCCCACTTGATCTAGCAATTGAAGCAGGTCATGAAGATATTGCCCTTCTTTTAATTGCAAAGAGCAGCCCAGCTGAATTAAATTCTCACGGGAAAAGGGGCATGACAGCCTTACACTTGGCGTGTCAACTAGGCTTAAAGAATGTTGTCGAAAAACTATTCAGTATGCCGGATGTCAAACAAGATAGTAAAAATGACGCACAAGAAAGTCTGCTTGATGTGGCCCTTGTATGTGCTCAAAAAGATAGCACTACTCTTTTAACTGTATTGCGAATGATTTCTAAAGACCAAATTTCACCCCAGCAAAATGAAGTGGTAAAAGGTCTACTTTCACAAATTGTGAAAGTGAATTGCACAGACGTTCAAAATTTTTTCAAAGCATTTCCCAAAATTACAGCTCACATAGATACATGGAACGAAAGCGAGCTTCAAAAACATGTCAAAAATAAGCCAACAGATGCTTCAATAAATAACTTGATTTTCCTTCTCAAACAATCAAAAAAAGCGCTCTTTCAAAACGTTGAAAAGCGTTTTCAGCAAATTCTTGAAGCGTCAAATAGTCAGAAATTTGAAAAAAATCAGATGACAATCGCTGAGGTGCTGCAGATAGCTTGTTTTATAGAGATTGAGATTCAGACTGTTAGAAATGTTAGCTCACAAGTCTTTAAAATGAAGCAAACAGGGCTTACTCGTACGTTACAGTTCGATGCTGTGACAAAAGAAGTATTCATCATAGCAAATAAAAAGACATCAAAAGTAACTTGTGGTGGGAATTCTAAAAAGGTGCTTTCAGTTACAGCTGTTGTATTGAATGAGTATCAAAAAACGTTTTCTGCTGTTCGTGTCTTTACCAAAGTGTGTACTACTAATAGAAAAGGGGTGGTTCATACAATAAGTCAAGAAAACCTAGAGGAACTAAGGCAAGAGACATTGAGGGAAGCTGCCATTGCTAAACAGTTTAGTGATCAGCCTGGTTTCATGAAACTACATAGCTTTTCTGACTATACATTTACAATAAGAGGCGTTGAAAAACCACGTGTAAGTCTTGTATATGAGGCCGCAGATGGCAGTTTGGGTGCACTGTGCAAGCTACCCGATCCTTTGTCCGTTGCTGAGCAATTAGAAGTGGCTAAAGGCTTCATTTATGGTTTGGAGGCATTACATAAGGCAGGCTATGTGCATGGCGACGTCAAACCTGCTAACCTTCTTGTTATAAGAAAGGATCTTACGACAAAGAAGGCGCGAGGTGCCATTACAGATTTTGGCTTTACGCGCAAAGAGACAAGTGGGCAGCCTCCAGATGCTACATCCCCAGGAAGTTACAAAAGTGGGCATTATGGATCGCCTCTGTATACTGCACCTGAGCTTGTGAAAAATTTCTCAGGTGATCACTTTAAGGTCGATGTTTTTGCTTTGGGCCTGTCGCTTTATGAGGCACGTTATGGGACAAATACAATGCGCGCAATCAAGCAAAAAGATGTGGAGGTAAATATCACGCAGCTCCGCAAAATGAATCCGCGGTCAAAAGAGGAAGAATATGATCTTTTGATCTATCAGTTGTTACGCAAAGATCCGGCGCAAAGATTGAACCTTACAGCAGCCAAGGCTGCTATCGACATGCTTGTGCAGCGAATATAAAAGCTATTTTCTTACGATCCCTTAAGTGAGTGTGCCATCTTTTTTAGCTCGCTTTTATTTTCCGTTGTAAGCTTGCCGGAATGCTGCCATAAAACCATCGATTTTTTGTCCAAAAGCACAAGGTAGACTTGATCACCATTTTGCTCTTCATAGGCAATAAATTCTTTTAACATTTTGCCATCTTGTATAAGAAGAGCTACCTTTTCATGATCGTCATGGGGAATTCGTCTTTTAAGTGCACTAATGATGAATGGCTTAAGAAGCTTGGCCTTGAGAGAGTTGCCAACTACTGGTACGATGTACAGGTTTATTGCCTCAGGCAACAGCTTTTCTTTACGTATAGAAAGTACCCAATCACGTGCTTGTGTTGCGCACTCTTTTTCGAAACAAAAAAGAAGGAGAGCCGCTTCGTTATGAGGAAGTGCAAAAGTAGAGCCTCGAAGCGACTCAAAGACAACAGAAGGGAAGGCTTTTTCAGTAACTATATCACCTTTACCCCTAGGCCCGTTTGCAGATGTACTTCTCGTCTCTTTTTGACAAAACAGTTGCGTGCTAATAATAAATAAAATTATAAATATAGATAAAAATAGTGTTTTTTTCTTCATAGTAAAATATCTATAGCTAATTTTCCTTACAGCATTTGCTTCAGGCACATATAGTGATCGTAATGAGCCTATACTTTAATCGAGTAAATAATACACGATTTTTTAATAAATTTCAAGCTGAACTTTCTTACGATTCCTTACAGAAAAGAGAAGATCTATGCGGAGCTGGTATAACGCAATACAACAACTTTTTGGTTGCCAATAAAAAATAAATTTACAATCAATGGTTATCACGTATATGAACGGATAATAAAAAAATCGTCTATACAGAGTAACTTTGATGCGTAAGATAAAAAAAATACCCCCTTCATGGGTTCAGCTGTTTTGCCTGCTGACAGTTGGCGTTTCCTCTTGTGTGCAGTATTATCACCCACCAAAAATTGACAAGCCTATACCAGAGGCTTGGAAAAATGAAAACGAAGCAGTTGGTAAAACTCCTGAGCTACCTAAAGCTACCTATGAAGAGATGAGTTACTGGTGGGAAATTTTTAATGATGAACAGCTTTCAAAGCTTGAAGAAGAGGCTTTAAAGCAAAGTCCTACGCTACAGTTACAGATTGCGCGTCTTCAAGAGGCACGAGGGCTGTTTATTACTGTGCGCTCAGATTTGTTCCCTCACCTCGATTTTGCAGGATCAGCAGAGCGTCAGCATTTTTCACCAACCTCACAAATCAGTACAAGTCAGGCCACTTCAGGGCAGACGCCAGGTAGCTCAGCACCTGCAAATCCAGTCCCACAAGCACCCTCTTCAAACCCAACAGTGCCCTCACCACAGATCTCAAGGCCGCCTCCACCTAAAAATAGTAATGCAAGTAGAAGCGGCTTTACGCAGTCATTTGTACAAGCTGTAGCTGTTGTGAGCTATGAATTGGATTTTTGGGGAAAATTTTATCAGTCGACGCAATCTGCACTCAATCATGTAAAAGGCTCGCTTGAGGATGTACGTACCTCCTATCTTTTATTGACGATCAACATTGCTCAAGCCTACTATCAAGTGCGTGCAGATGACGCTAATATTCAAGTGTTAGAACGAGTAGTGAAAGAATATCGAGAGCTTCTTACATTAAATAAAGAACTGTTTGCCTCAGGAATAGTTTCAGACTTGAATGTTTTACAGGCAGAGATCAATCTTAGTCAAAATGAGCAGACGCTTGAAAAAGCAAAAAACGAACGCGCTCTCGACGAGGATCTTTTGGCAACGCTTGTGGGTGTGCCCGCTTCCTCATTTACTTTAGCACAAGTAGAAGAAAAGAGCTTTCGACCTGAAATCCCCAAGATTCCAGAAGGTATGCCTGCCGATCTTTTAAAGAAACGTCCTGACATACGCCAAAGTGAATTTGCCGTGGAATCAGCAAGGCTTGATGTTGGTGTGGCAAAGACAGCATTTTTTCCAACCATAGGTATCAGCGGTACGGCAGGCTATCAAGGAAATAAATTTTCTAACCTCTTTAAATGGAAAAATCGCGTCTGGAGTGCTACAGCTGCACTTTTACAACCAATTTTTGATGGCGGTTATAATTATGGAAACTACCTGCAAGCCAAAGCAAAATATCAGCAGGCCGTAGCCATTTTTTTAAACACGGTTATTCAATCTTATCAGGATGTTGAAGACTCGTTGAATACGATTGATGCATCTCAAATCAGAAATCGAATCAGTGAAGCGCAGTTAAAAAGTGCAAGTGAATTTTCTCGTTTAACAAGTCTACAATATGAAAGCGGTATTATAGACTATCTTACTGCGATCAATGCCGAGCTGAATGCGCTACAGGCAGAAAGCAATACTATTCAGACAAAACAAGAGCAAGTTATTGCCACTTTATCGCTGATTAAAAGCCTTGGAGGCTCTTGGTAGAGCCTACCTTTATTATGAGAGCTCGTCTAAGCGTATTTGAATAGCTTCAACGAGATGATACAACTCAACTTCAGATTCAATCTCGCTACAATCTTTAATTGCTAAAATTCGTAACTGGAGCATTCCAGCTTGTTTGATAGAAAGCTGACAAAGCTTAGATTCACCAGTTGGCTCTGTTTCCACAAGGTCTAGGTTCAGCTGATTCAACACCCGCTCTTGAATAAGAGGTGATTGAAGTGCAGGTTGAGAAGAAGATGACGACGATGAGGCTAGCGATACTTCGGGTTCTATCGGCCAACCGCCTCGTTGGCTAGTTCCATTCCATGGACTCTGAATGGGGAAATAGCCGCCATTCGAGCCTTTTATTACTGGCAATGCTTCAAAACTAGTCGTTGAAAAATTATCATTAAAATAGGTAAATAAACCCTTACGTCCATCTGTACGGTTGATGAGAGGATAGATCTCACCAACTGTTTTATTAGACATAATCGTAATGGTTGAAGTGGTATGCACTACAGGCAAAGCCGTTTGCCTCGCTAAACGTGAGCCGTATCGAACCAGGCCTCTTTCTACCCAATCTTCCACTCTACGAAATCCTATGCTAGGATCATTCTGTAAGCGGGTGGGTAACTCAAAACTTCTCAGATTCGTTTCTGTCTGAGAAATAACTTTACAGGGAAGTGAGTTGTTGGTGAGTAGCTCATCTGTAAGAGCGCGTAGAGCTGTTCCATAGGTGGATACAAGAACTTTATAGCTTCGATTTGTGCTGAGAGCTTCAGTGCTGAAAGAACCAGGCGCAACAAAATCGGCCAGTGTTCGTGCAAAGAGTGCATTTTTTGCATCATTAGTGGTTGATGTTCTATTATTGGATTCAAAAGTCGCATAGAGCGGATCTTGAGTGATCATGTAAAGCGAACGAAACTGTTCTTCATTAAAAAGATGACTCATCACAAGCTGTGCAATTTCAGGTGGAAAATAGGTTCCAGCAGAAGAGCATGTTTTTTGGATGGTGTCTATTTTTCTACCAACAAGTGTGCCTACAGTCTCTGCCTGTTCAGGATCAAGACGTCTTCTTTTAGGGGCACTTACATGAGTATCACTCGTATGAGTTGCGGGTTCATACCCTCTTTTATTGCTAATTTGTGAGCTCATTGTTATCCTTTGTATTAAAAGGTTTAATTTATATATACTAACATATATTATACATCGGATTATATAAAAAATCAATTACTATGTTTTAATAAAAACAACGTCAATTTTGTCTCTAAGTTTTTATGTTTAAAAATTGACTTATAATACTACAATGCTGCATTTTAGCTGTTTTTACCCTGTAGCCCCAAGCGATCGTATGCCCACAACATATGTGCCAACTAAAAAGCTGAGTCATAATTGCATTCAATGTGATATTGAAGCAGTCTCTCCGTTTAATGAATTGCTTTTATCTTGGAATGCCACACGCCCTAAAGTAGGCGATTTTTTACTCTCATTTCGCCTAAAAGCAGCGCAACTACATGACTTTATGCCTTATGCTTCGTGGGGAGTATCAGGACAAAAAAGTTTTACAGTTGAGGTACCATCGATAGTAGTCAAGCAGGATACGATTGTACTTCGAGAGGGGTTAGCTTCTGGTTTTTCAGTGAAAGTTGAGGCACACAATGGAGCTGATATTAAAAATGTTCATGCGCTCATTTCCTCTTATACAGATCACACTAAGCATTGTATCAAACCATTTGAGTTACCTCAAGATCGACTCCAGCTAGATCTCTTGACACTTTCTCAAAGAAAAGTTGATCATCCGCGAAAAAATGATCTCTGCTCACCAACCTCGACATGCGCACTTTGCAGCTTTCTTACAAAAAAAGTGTTGAATCCCCTCTCTTTTGCCACAAATATTTGGGATAGTACTGCCGATATCTATGGAAACTGGGTATTTGCTATAGCGGAAGCAAGTCATCATTTAGGTGACAAATGGTTGGCGTATGTAGCCAGGCTGACAAGCTTTGAGGAGATCATCACCAACTTGAAAAATGACATTCCAAGTATTATTAGTGTGCGTGGGCAGCTCCCAGGATCTCCTGTGGCATATACTTCAGGTCATTTGCTGGTTGTGACTGGCTTTGATGGATTTACTAATAAGATCTTCTGCATGGATCCTGCATTTCATAATGAGAGTGAAGCAAGTGTTGCATATGATGCAAATGATCTGTTTGCTGCTTGGAAGCTGCGTGGTGGTATTGCCTATATTTTTAAGAAAAATATAAAAGCTTCGTCTTAACAAAAAATTAATAGTCGCTTAATATAAAATTTAATCTTTCTACTTAATGTCAAATTCTATTTTTTACTAGATATGAACCGCAAAATTGAAAGGAGATTTTTATGGTAACTATTCCTCAAGTGCTTCCTGGAGTTTCATACGCCCAATTTTCTATACAGGGAAGCAAGCCTAATCTGTTGCCGCTACCACGAGTACCAGAAACATGCATTGCTGAAGAAAGACAAAGAGCAAGCAGATGCATTTCAATATTTAGTACAAAAGTAAAACTGACGCAAGAACAGGGCTGGAAAAATGCGCCAACTTTCAGGCCTGCATCCTTGTCACCTACAGCTTCTTCATCACCCTCCTCCTCACCATCACTTTCACCTGTCCCCACAAGACAATACATTCCAGTAGCCGAAAGAATAGCTTATCTGCCTCAGTTGCCATTTTCTTCATCTCTTTATGTGCCAGCTGTGAGTCAGACTAGCCGCTACACAAACATAACTGCGTGTGAAATGAATAGCATCTGGCAAGAAAAAATAAAGCGTTTACTTGATGCTTGGAAAAACAAAACTAAAGAGTTAGAGAGCGATCCAAAAAATTATGGGGCCTATTTTGCTCACCCAGTACACCAGCACCTTTGGTTGGATTATAAAGAATTTCTTGTTGTTGCCAAAAAAAATTGGAACACGCGCATTTTCATTGCTACTTTCTTGGATCCAAGAAACATTCCAGAACATATTTTCTGTGAAACTTACAATGTTCAACCGATTATTTACACGCAGTGTAGCACTGTATAGTGCTATTAAAAAATGTTGTAAAATTATTTCAATTCTGGGATACTGTCTTGTTAACGGTGGAACGTCGTTTAACAGAAAGGAGCTTTATTATGAAGCATGCTCCAATACCAGAGCATTTTAAGGCAACAGCCTATTACAAAACATCTGCATACTCTCTCCATGCCTTTTTTATTTCTAATATTCTTTCCACTAATTGCAATTGCCAACAGTTAAAACAACAGTAATTGCTAATTTCTATTTTTAGTTATCTTGCAAAGTTACAAAGAATTTTTATTTGGAATTTTTATGTTTATTGATTCACTTTTGTTTGTTTCTGCGATTATTATTTTGATCGCTAGTATTGTTTTAAGTGTGAAGACACGTTTTGTGCAATTGAGAATGCTACCCTACATGATAAAATCACTGTTTTCAGGGCTTACAAATAAAAGCAATCAAAATGGCGATATGCATACTATTTTGCCGCACAAAGCACTCTTTACGGCGATGTCCACGACACTTGGTATCTCTACAATGATTTCACCTGTCATTGCGATTCAATTAGGTGGGCCTGGTGCTCTTATCGGCTATTTGTTAACTACCCTTTTAGGGAGTGCGGCTACTTATACTGAAGTGAATTTTGCTGTAGCTCACAGAAAAAAATTGGCCTCTGGCAAATTTATGGGTGGCCCTATGCAGTACCTGGAAGATATGCTTTCACCTAAGATGGCTAAATGGTATGCCTTTTTCTGTCTTTTGTTAATGGCGGCGTGGTCGGGTGCTCAGTCTAACCAGCTGGCTGCTATTTTAGCCTCTGATAGACTTGGAAGTTTTAGCATTCCCCTGCCTATCACAGGGCTTCTTTTGGCAACTTTGGTGATCACGATTCTTATCGGGGGAATCAAGCGTGTAGCTGAATTTTCATCCAAGATTGTACCTGTCATGTTTGGGATCTACATATCGGCAGTATGCTGGATACTTTTTTCCAATATCGAAAAAATACCTGATCTTATCAGCTTGGTCGTACAATCTGCTCTTTCTCCTTATCAACTGGCTACGGGTTCAGTTGTAGGCGGACTTACTAGCGCACTGCGCTGGGGTACCTTTAAAGGTATCCATTCCAACGAAGCGGCGCTTGGCACACAAACCATACCAAATAGCATGGCTATGGCTGATCCTGTGCAGCAAGGTGTGCTTGCCATGGCCTCTACATATACTGCAGGTATTGTTGCTATTCTTTCAGGGTTTACAGCTTTGATTAGTAATACTTGGCAAGATCCACATCTAGGCCTTGGAATTAACATGGTAGCTGCAACATTTGAAATCTATTTTGCAAACATAGGCTTTCCGATTATTTTGATTTGTGCGCTACTTTTTGGAATAGGTACTGCCCTTGGTAATAGCTACAACGGCGGTCACTGCTTTGAATACCTGACAAAAAATAGATACTCTACGCTTTATTTCATACTGAGTGCCGTAATTATTTTTATCGGGGCAATTAGCGATGTTTCTCTTTTTTGGGGATGGAGCGATGTAGTACTGGCTCTTGTAGCAGCTCCACATGCCTGTGCGCTTGTGCTGATCTCCTACAAGAAAAGCCGCATCCAAGCAGCCGAGCAACTTGAAAATGCACTTTTACAAACAAGCTGATCTTTACATTTTAAAACTAAGTTTTGGGTTTATCTGCATATCAGGCAAATAAACCAAAAATTCAGGTTACTAAGAGTGAATTGCTCTTTTTTCTATTTGTAAGCAGGCCTCTTTAATAGCCTCAGAAAGTGTGGGATGTGGGAAAGGTAGTAAGGCAAGCTCCCCTACCTTCATTTTTTGTGAGATAGCCACCATGCCAATCGCGATCATTTCTGAAGCTTGTGGCGAGAGAATATGCATGCCTACCAGGGCATCGGTTTTGCCATCGGCGATCACTTTTACAAAGCCCTCCTGATAGCCACATGCAAAAGCCCGAGGGTTACCTTTCAGATAAGCTGTGGCTACTTTATATGGACGCTCTGTTTTTTTTACTTCTTCTTC
>JAHFTM010000044.1:0-605 GCA_023269335.1 Chlamydiia bacterium | reverse complement strand
CACATTCAGGGAAGGTGTAGATCACATTTGGCAGGCTCATATAATCGATGCGAGTTTTTTTTCCTGCTAAAAGATCACACACTGCAATCCCCTCTTCAGTTGCTCGATGCGCAAGCATAGGCCCTTCTATAAGATCGCCAATGGCATAAATCGAATCGACAGTTGTTTGAAAACTGCCATCTACCTGAATAGAGTCATTTTTTTGTATCTTTACGCCAACTGCTTCTAAGCCAAGATCCATTGTAGCTGGGCGGCGTCCGATAGCCACCAAAACAACATCGCTTGTACAGTCAATTTTTTCACCACTTGCACCCTTCAGCTCAAGGCTCACCTCTTTGTCACTCACTTTACCGCTCACGACTTGTGTAGAGAGTAAAAACTCAATCTTCTGCTTTTTCAGCGCCTGTAACAAACCATGACTTAAGGCTAAATCAAGCCCTGAACAGACTGCAGGCTGAAGTGCTACGCAGCTTACTTTCGTGCCCGAACGTTGAAAAACCGAGGCCAGTTCGACGCCGATGACGCCAGCACCTACCACTACCATTGAAGTGGGAACTGCTGAAAGATGAAGCGCTCCGGTTGAAGAAAGCACTCTTTTTTCATCA
>JAHFTM010000255.1 GCA_023269335.1 Chlamydiia bacterium | reverse complement strand
GTAGGGTTGATATTCTTGGATATGTGCTTGTTTGAGCTCTTCAAAAGTTTTTGAAGCAGCAGCTTGTATTTGTTTTGCTGTCTGTTCAGCTGGATTTTTTCCTTTGAAATTGGTGCCTAGAGCAACAAAAAGCAAGGCGCTGTCAGCTTGCACGATCGCTATTGTTTTTTCAGTCTCTAGAAAGGTTCCATTTGTGGCCACGGCATGAAGCCTGCCATTGAATTTGAGGCCTTTTTGTCCTGAAAGCTGTCCTTGCATCACAAGCGAATTATCACTGTCTTTTTGAATGGATGCGCACTCTTGCCGTGTAAGTCGGGCTACAAGACTAATTTTACCGGGTTTGTTGCAAGAAAGACGGATGACTAGCACTTGGTCAGGTGCGCTGACAAAGTACTCTCGGGTATATATTGTATCTTCTATGAAATAGGTAACACGAGCAATAGCAGTATTTAAATCAAGCTCGCGGCGGTAATAACGAATGCTTTCGGGTTCAGGAAAAGTTAAAAGCAGATCCCCAAATGTTTGATAGCAGCCAAAATCTTCATTTGCACTTTTACCCATATTTGCGCCGCTTCCTTTGCATAAAAGGCGTTGCATAGTGGCGCTTTGAGCTTCTTTATAATTGCCTTCAGAAAGTAGTTTACGTATTTCAGGGAGAGCTGCAAAGGCATCAGGGTTGTCAGCGTCTTGATGCGTTCCTGACCAAAGACTTTCTTCATTCAGCTGAATACGATCTTTAGCTACTTGTCCGAAAACCATAGCTGCCACGCGCCCGTTGCCAAGCGGTAAAGCCTCTTCCCATTCGCTTGCAGGCTCAGAAAACCAAATGGGTGCTGCTTTTTTACATTCATTACAGGTGAGCTGCGCAGAGTTTACTATAAATATAAAAAGAAGCAAGCTTTGTGCAAAGTTTTGAATCATGAAAGATCCTCCCTGCTTTTGTTGCACACAGAATAACAGGAGCGTGCATTGCTGTCTCCTTTTACGATTTACGGTTGACTTTTAATGGTAAAAGCCTTTTAATTTCTATATTTTTACAGTTTAGCGTCCCTTTATTTTCTCGCCAAAGATACATGAGATTATGACCAAAGAAGATACGATTCAGCTTGAGGGAGTGGTAGAAGAATTACTTCCAAGCATGACATTTCGGGTTTTATTGCAAAATGGCATTCGCGTGACTGCATACTTATGTGGAAAAATGCGTATGAAAAATATTCGGGTACTAGTTGGAGATACAGTAACAGTTGCAATGTCCCCATACGATTTGACAAAAGCGCGTATTACTTACCGCCAAAAGTAGTGTGTCCCAAAGAGCTCGAAGAAGAATGTACTTGAATTAATTTTCAGCTTTTTCGTACACTTGCACAGCTTTTACGTGTTAGACGTGCTCTTTTACTGAGTGCCAAGGCATAAATTAAGAGCAAAAGAGTGTGAAAAAAGCAAAATTGCAAAAAGTATTGTTTAAGTAGTAGTGACAATATGTTTGTATATTCTGATTTTTTATACTTTTGCCCAGATAGCTCAGTGGTAGAGCACTTGCATGGTAAGTAAGTGGCCGTAGGTTCAATTCCTATTCTGGGCAAGTGACAAAGAGTAGTGCCAAAGAGGCAGAGTCGGGTAAATAATTTTTTACCTTAGCAAGTTTTAGTTAGCAAAATAGTTAGGAATGGAGCAAGAGGAGGAAACGCAATGGCAAAAGAAGCCTTCCAAAGGAACAAACCGCACGTCAATATCGGTACAATTGGTCACGTTGACCATGGTAAGACTACATTGACAGCAGCAATCACAAAAGTTTTGGCGAAGAAAGGTGGAGCGAAGTTTCGCGACTACTCATCTATCGACAATACACCTGAAGAAAAAGCACGTGGAATTACGATTAACGCCACGCACGTTGAATATGAAACAGCTAAAAGACACTACGCACACGTTGACTGTCCAGGTCACGCGGATTATGTGAAAAACATGGTTACTGGTGCTGCACAAATGGATGGAGCAATCCTCGTTGTGGCTGCAACGGATGGTGCTATGCCACAAACAAAAGAACACATTCTTATTGCTCACCAAGTTGGTGTACCTGCAATCGTTGTTTACCTCAACAAGTGCGATGCACTTGGAGAAGCAGACCAAGAACTTCTTGATCTCGTTGAAATGGAAATCGCAGAACTTCTTGAAGCAAAAGGTTACCATAACTCACCGATTATCCGCGGTTCAGCACTAAAAGCTCTGGAAGCTGATCCGAAGTGGGAATCTTCTATTGAGAAGCTTATGGATGCTGTGGATGAAAAAATTCCAACTCCAAAGCGAGATGTTGACAAGCCGTTCTTGATGCCAATCGAAGACGTCTTCTCCATTTCCGGTCGTGGAACTGTAGCAACAGGTCGTGTTGAGCAAGGTATTGTTCGAACGAACGATAAGATCCAACTCGTTGGTCTGAAAAAAGAAGTTCCAGATACAACAGCAGTAAGTCTTGAGATGTTTAACAAGACACTTGATGAAGCACGTGCTGGTGAGAACGTTGATGTTCTTCTTCGCGGTTTGGGCAAAGATGACGTTGAACGTGGAATGGTGCTTTGTGCTCCAAATACTGTAACGCCACACACGAAGTTTAAAGCTGCAGTGTACATCTTGACGAAAGAAGAGGGTGGCCGTCATACAGCATTTTTTGATGGATATCGTCCTCAGTTCTTCTTTAGAACAACTGATGTTACCGGTACGATACACCTTGAACCAGGTGTTGAAATGGTAATGCCAGGCGATAACGTTGAAGTGACTTGTGAGCTTCTTGCTCCGATCGCTATGGAAGCGCAAATGCGTTTTGCAATTCGCGAAGGTGGCCGTACAATTGGTGCAGGAACAGTTTCCAAGATCCTCCAATAGATTGTGAGACGGGGATAAAGTGTATGGTTATTCATGCTGTTGTAAAGCAGCATGAATAACTTTCAGGGTGTGTAGCTCAGCTGGCTAGAGCAGCGATCTCCAAAGTCGCCGGTCGGGGGTTCGAATCCCTCCGCACTCGTAGCTCGAATTGCGAGAGAGTTGTGCGCATGGTGCAAACAAGTTGTGTATGATGTGAAACACCCACTCTGTATGCTT
>JAHFTM010000254.1 GCA_023269335.1 Chlamydiia bacterium | reverse complement strand
GCATGGCGCTGCGTTTAATGGAACGAATAGAGTCTTTTAAAAGAGCGATGTGGCCAGGCTCGCCTACTGCCTTTTCTGATGAAGCAAAAGAGATAGACTCAGAAGGTGCGATTGTTTCAGGGGTAGGGCCTAAAGACACAAGACACCTCGATTAATATACAATTTTTCACGGACATTTATCGCTACTATCATACCTTTTTAGTAATGATTTACAGAAGGGAAATTTTCATATAATAAAATTATTTTAGAAAAAGATGTGTGTATATAGCAAAGTCTGTCATTTAAAAACGAAGATGGGTATCATACGTCTCATACGTCGTACACTTTTAAAGAATGGAACCGAAGTGATCCCTGCCCCATTTTTTGATATAAATAGTTTTGTTCAAAAAACTAAATTTCAAGAAGATCAATTTGTCTTTGAGGCTTACCGAAAAGCTGTTAAAAAAGAGCTTAAACGGACAAATTTTTCAGCACTTTCTTCAAAATTATTTACTGAGGCTGCGCTCAAGGAAATCACTGAAACAAGACGACGGCCAAGCAATTTAGTTGTCGCCTTTCAAGATGAGTATCAAAAGCTCCTCAAGTACATCTTACAAATCATAGCACTCACAAAAAATGAGCCACAACTGGATGGATACGCAGTTGTTAATCAGCAAATCCTTTTGGCAATGCGTCATGCACTTCAAAGTCCGGCTTATGAGTTTGTAAAAGAACAAGAAAATGAACCGATAGTACATTTCCTTCACGCTCTTGCCCTCGCCTCTTTCACTGAGCCTGCTCTTTTTTTAGGGCATGAGCAAATAGGCAATTTTTTGTACCCTCTTACAAAAAAGATGCTTACGCATGAAAAGCGCGATCCTCATCTTCAGTCCTCTTTTGCGAGGCTTTTATATGAAGCAAGACAAGTTGCTCACAAAATAGGTCTGATTAAAGAAGATATTTCTTTACGCTATTTTTGGAATTATTTTTACCTTGCTTGGGGCACATTTTTAAGTATGCCTTTTGGCAGGAAGCTTGCGCATTTTTTCAGCACTCACAAATATGATTCAAGAGGTTCTTTGGGCAATAATGCCGGGGTGATTTTTGAGGAAATTGTACAGAATACCCCAGAAAAAACAGTGCATGCTAAAACTATCATGACGCCTACGATCACGATTGGCGATGCAATTGCCTTCGAGGCAAAAGCAGTCTTGCAAGCACTTGAAAATCGCAATTATATGTCACAAACAGAGCTTCGAAAAGATCCCTATCCCTACCTTTGCTGGATCTATACAAACTTACAAAATATCAATGCTTCTCATGAAATGCATGCGTCACTCAACATCATGCAGCTTGAAAAGGAGTACCCACTTTCTTTTTCTGCAATAACGGTAACTAACGATTCTCACTTTTATCGAGCTGGGGTGCATGGGCATAATGAGAAAAAAATCGAACAGGCATTGGCAGATTATTCTGGTTTGAATGAAGCGTATAAAGAAGAGTTAAAAAAAGATCTTTTGGATGAGCAAAACTTTACTCTTTGTAATCGAGGCAAAAAAGGGGACGGAAAAAATGATCCAGGCTACTACTTTCCCTGGAAAAAAGCAGATTGCATCAAGCCTTTTTCCCATATTGTCGATCATGCATTTGATTTGGCTGTTTTAATGCCTGCTGGCAACAAAAAAGAGAACTGGTATCAGAAGGCAGCATTTCGTGAGCTTGTCAATTTGGGTATCATTCGCTATCATCAAATGAAAAGTGTATGGCTCGTTTGTGCAAGAGATCAACGGAGGCATGTTAAAGATGTGAGCGTGCTTTTTACCTCGGCATGTAAAGAGTCAATTGATCGTGGTGCAAAAGTAAATGCAGCCTTATTGTGGGCGCAACTTGAGGCAACACAAGAGAATGAAAAGCGTATCTTTTCTCTTTTTTATGGGCGCTCTCTTTTAACAAGGCATCGTCTTATCCTGCGCACACGCCATGAAGCGATGTATGCGTTGATTTCGCGACTTGCGCAAAAAGATGTGCATAATTTTTTACAAAGTATTCAGGGATAAGAGTTGGGATGGGGATGAGAATGAAAAAAGAAAATGAAATACTACTTGGGGCTCACACATCTGCAGCAGGTGGTGTAGAAAATGCCCTTTACGAAGGTAAAGCTATTGGGGCTACCACCGTACAGCTATTTACTGCCAATCAGCGGCAATGGAAAGCGCGTTCGCTTTCTCAAGAGCAAGTGGATCTTTTTACTAAAGCACTGATAGAAACAGGTCTAAAAGATATCATGAGTCATGATAGCTACCTGATTAATTTAGGTGCACCAGATCCTGAAGTGCTTACAAAGAGTAGGCAGGCTTTTCGCGAAGAAGTGATTCGTTGTTTGCAGCTAGGCATTACCTACCTCAACTTCCACCCGGGAGCACGTTTGAATGATCCGCTGGAGGTATGTCTTGAACGTATTGTAGAAAGTTTACTTGAAATGAAAGATCTTTTTAAAGGCAAAGAGACTTTAAAGCTAGTGATAGAGGCAACAGCAGGGCAAGGCTCTACAGTAGGCTCGCGCTTTGAAGAGCTAGGTTATATTGTAGATAAACTGAAAGATGATTTGCCCATAGGCATCTGTGTAGACACTTGTCATATTTTTGCAGCGGGCTACGACATTCGCACAAAAGAGGGGCTTGAAAAAACGCTTCAAGAGTTTGATAAGCAGATTGGTCTACAGTATCTGATGGCCTTTCATATGAACGACTCGCAAAAAGGGTTAGGATCGCATGTAGATAGGCATGAAGAGCTCGGAAAGGGGTTGATCGGCATAGAAGCATTTAAAGCCATTATGCAGCATCCTCGGCTGAGAGCTGTGCCAAAATATCTTGAAACTCCGGGTGGTCCTAGTTTATGGGCAAAAGAAATCGCACTTTTACGTAGTTTCGTGTAATATTTACCTTTTTTATTTTTTCCTTCTTTTTCTGGAGCAGCTATGCGCACAAAAATCAAAGATCTTTTAAGCACTCAAGATCATTCAACGCTTGTAGGAAAAACATTTACGGTAAAGGGTTGGATAAAAACTACTCGCTCGCAGAAAAATTTTATCTTTGTTGAATTGAACGATGGTTCTACTTTTTTAAACTTACAGGTGCTCA
>JAHFTM010000043.1:2833-9955 GCA_023269335.1 Chlamydiia bacterium | reverse complement strand
CTGTTGGCTGTCATCATCATTGCGGCTTGGGTTGGCCCGGGTATTTTCTCAATCCTCGTCGCTATGTGCCTTATTGGCTGGATACAGATGGCGCGTCTTGTAAGAGGACAAGTGCTGCAGGCAAAACAATTTGACTATGTCTTAAGTGCCTATGCCTTGGGTGTTCATCCTATTTTCATTATCTTTCGTCATATTCTACCAAACATCTCTGGTGTGGTCATTGCCATGCTGATGCTGACCATCCCACACGCTATCTTTGCCGAAGCTTTTTTAAGCTTTTTGGGCATCGGCATTCAGCCACCGCTAGCAAGCCTTGGATCGATGGTGGCAGATGCTCTACCTGCCATGCGGTTTTATCCTTGGCGCTTGTTTGCACCTGCTTGCACGATCACAGCCTGTATTTTAGCTTTTAACTTAATTGGCGATGCCCTACGTGACATTTTAGACCCTAAAACCAAGCCATTCTATGTCACATAACTCAGAAATAATACTTAACGTTCAAGGCTTGTCTATTTCGCTTTCAGAAAAAACAAAAAAAGCTGAAAAAGTAATTTCTACCGACCTCGTCAAAGACCTTTCATTTTCATTAGCCAAAGGCAAAACATTAGCTCTCGTCGGGGAGTCAGGATCAGGAAAAAGCCTTACAGCACAGGCTATCTTAAAGCTCTTTTATGCGCCAAGTCTCTACATAAAAAAGGGAGCCATTTTATTTCAAGGCGAAGATCTTGTTCATAAAAATGAAAAGCAGATGCAGAAACTTCGCGGTAAAGAGATTGCTTTCATCTCGCAAAACCCGATGAGTGCCCTCAACCCTACATTGACAATAGGCTTTCAGCTGATGGAATGCCTTCAAGAAGCAAAAGAGACAGCTAAAGAAAAATCCCTTGCCATGCTGCAGGCAGTTGGCATTCACGATGTAAGAAGTCGCTTTTCATCCTACCCTCATGAGCTTTCAGGTGGCCAAAAGCAGCGCATACTCATTGCTATGAGCTTAATTAACAAACCAAAACTTCTTATCGCTGACGAGCCAACAACTGCTCTTGATGTGACGCTGCAGGCAGAGATTTTAGATCTTTTACGCGCGCTGCAAAAAAAAATGGAGATGGCACTTATCTTCATCACTCATGACTTAGGCATTGTGGCGCAGATTGCAGATAGTGTGGCTGTGATGTATGCTGGCAAAATTGTAGAACTAGGGTCACTTGATGAGATCTTTTATAATCCGCTTCATCCCTACACGAAAGCACTCTTAGCGTCGGTGCCACGCCTGGATTATGCTGTAGCAGCACCACTTGTCACGCTTGCCGGCTGTCCACCCGTGGCAGGTAAAGTTCAAGGGCGCTGTTCATTTTTAGAGCGTTGCCCCTCTGCCATGCGCTGCTGCGCGAAGTTTGAGCCATCGGTATCAATCATTGAAGGACGTCAAATTCGCTGCTGGAACTCAGGTGAGAAAAACTTATGAGCACTCCTCTTTATGAAATGAAAAATGTCTCTGTTGAGTATCGAGTAGGCAAAAAGAAGCTCGTTGCTTTAAGAGATATCTCTTTGTCTAGTGAGCACTCTCAGACTATTGGAGTAGTGGGTGAAAGTGGCTGCGGCAAGTCAACTCTTGGTAAAACGTTAGTATACTTAGAAAAGCCTACACATGGAAAAGTAGTCGTTTCAGGCAGTGATCTGGCAGAGATGAGTGCAAGAGAGCTGCGCCATTTTCGAAAGAATATGCAGATGATCTTTCAAGATCCTTCCAGCTCCTTCAATCCACGAATGACGATTCTCGCACACCTTCAAGAAGCACTTGTCACCCACGAGTTGTATCAAAGCGAAAAGCAGATTGATCGTCTGCTAGAAATGGTTCAACTCAATGCTGAGATCAAGTACAGCTACCCGTTTGAGCTTTCTGGCGGCCAAAAACAACGCATTTCGATTGCTCGTGCGCTCAGCACTCACCCTAAACTTATTGTCTTAGATGAGCCACTTTCGTCACTTGATGTTTCTATTCGTGCTCAAATTATCAAGCTTTTGATCGAACTGCAAAAAGAACAAAATGTAGGCTACCTCTTTATCACCCATGACTTAGCAACGCTGCCCTACCTGGCACATAAAATTGCGGTGCTTTACTTAGGCACGATTGTTGAGTTTTCTTCAAAAGATTTACTCTATCATAATCCTTTACATCCCTATACAAAGGCACTCTTGTCGGCTGTTGCTATTCCTGATCCGGAAAAAGAGAGAAAGCGCTCACGTATATTGCTTACAGGAGAGATGCCATCACCACTTGCTCCTCCAGCAGGCTGCCCGTTTGTAACAAGGTGCCCCTTTGCTAAAGCTCTCTGTAAAGAAAAAAGACCAAAGCTCAGAGAGGTACATCCAAATCAGTTTGTCGCTTGCCATCTTGTTTGAGACCGAGGGTTTTCAAACGAATAGGAAAACTATAACAAATAGTTCTAGGTATATTTATGAGTTGTTTTTTGAGTTTGTTTAGTCGCATGAGAGCTGTATCGCCACCTCCCATAGAAACTGTGCGTTTGAGCCAAGAAATCCCAAGCATGCCTCAAGAAATTGTAGCGTGCATCTCTGACTATGCATACGGTACTACAGCCGATGAAGAAGTATGCAAACAGCTTATTTCTACCAGAGAATTTACTGTCGCTCCAAAAGAAAAAGAGACCTGCATAGCATTTCAAATCATGCAACGCACTCAGGTGGCTGTGGTCAAAGTTCTTCCTAGCGCAGCAAAGAGTGCTGAAATCACAAAAGACATCCCAAGATTACAGGCACTGATAGTGACTGAACCGATTCATTTATCTCACCATGAAAGCCTCAAACAATTTCAACAGATCAAGTACCTAAGAACACACCCATTTAATCTGAAAGCACAAGAGCTTAAAGAATTGCTGGGCTCATTTCCTGCAATAGAAAGGATTGAGCTCATTGAACCAGAGGACAGAGGTAATAACGAATATCTTGAGGGTGTAGATGCCTCCTCAAGTGCATTCAAATGGATAAACTATATACTACCTATTTTGAGTCAACTTTTTCAAGATATGCCCTCGTTAATCTATATACGCTGGAACGATCAGGCTGCCTTTCCTTCGCACCAAAGAGCTTTTCTACCAGAGACACTGAAACAACTGGCTAGACAGTTGCCTATGCAGGCAGATAAGCGAATAGTTCAATCAGTCCAAATACCCGCAAACAACAGATACACACCACTCGAGTTTTAACCGAAATTAGATTATTTAAGACTCTCATACGCTCTACAGAACATAAGATTTGAGAAGCAAAGTCTGCGGAGGCGCATCCACAACCTCAGAAGGACCAAAGAATTGAATCGGGCCACTTTGAGAGTAGCTGTCGTCTAAGCGCCACCCTTGCCTTTTTTGACTAAACTTGTGAAAAGGGCTACCTGCAAGATCAACGAGTGCTTTTTTAAGCACTACTTTCACTTTACCGCTACGCTCTTCACAATGCATCATCTGAACAAGTGATGCGCCACAAGCACGCCAGGAATGCACTGGTTTGGCAAGGTTTGTCACGGCTGCCATATAACCCGTTTTCTTTCTGGCTATTAAAAGTGCTGCAAGCCTACCTAGATTATAACAGTAATTGGCATCAAAATTACTTGGCAACGCACATCGTGCTTCATAGCCGCAAAAAATTGGCTGCGCTGAAAACTTACCTGTGTATGTGCCTAGAGCCTTTCTTTTTTTAAGTTCCTCTTCTACTAGACTTTGCAACAAACGTTCAGTTTCAATCTTTGCTACCTGCACGTTGCCATGCGGATCACGATCCTGAATAAGCTGCAGCTGAATCTCTTCAGGGCATAGTGTAAATGTTAGCTTTGCTTGTGCATGTAAAAGCGACTCGATATGTGCAAGCTTTTCAGCTTTTGTCTTCATCTCGTTTAACTTTTTTGAATGCAGGCCATCTGATAGTAAAAGAGAATTCAATTCGCTGATCAAAGCACGTATATCGACTAAAAATTCGATAATCCCTTCAGGAATCAGAATAACGCCATAGTTTTTACCTTGCTTTGCGCGCTCGGCAACAAGGTCTGAAATCTCAGCAACCACCTGAGCAAGTGTCATCTTCTTCTCAAAGATCTCTTCACCGATTAGAGCTAGATTAGGCCGCACTTGAAGGGCGCATTCAAGCGTGATATGGGAAGCAGATCTACCCATTAACTTGATAAAATAGTAATATTTTTTAGCAGAAAGAGCATCACGGGCAATATTGCCTATTGTTTCCGAATAGACCTTACAAGCTGTATCAAAGCCAAAAGGAATTTCTATGATATCGCTTTGCAAGTCACCATCAATGGTTTTGGGTACGCCCACAACTTTTGTATGGCACGAATGCTGTAAAAAAAATTCGGCCAGGTGACAGGCATTTGTGTTGGAATCATCGCCGCCAATAATAACAAGACCATCAAGCTTGAGTGTTTGCACGCACTGTAAGCTACTTGCAAATTGCTCTTGAGTTTCAATTTTATCGCGTCCAGAGCCAAGAAGATCAAAACCACCTTGGTTGCGAAAAAGTTCAAGTGAGTCACGCGTAAGCTCACAATAGCTATTTTTGATAATGCCTAGAGGACCACCTAGAAATCCAAAAAGCGTACTCTCATTATTCAATTCAGATAGGGCATCAAAGAGCCCTGAAATTACATTATGACCGCCTGCTGCCTGACCGCCAGACAACACAACACCTACACGAAGTGGGGCTACTTTTTTGAGTTCATTTTTTTTCAAAATGATATCAGCAAGATGAGTAAGATGAGGAAAGTGAAGTTTAATTTCTTCACTCTTTTTATTCTCTTGTTTTGGTTGTATTGCATCTTCAAAATCGGCCGTCAAAAGATCTATAAGCTCTGGCAGAATCTCGGGCTTAAAGCCAAGACGCTCTCTTTGTAATGGGCTTAACTCAAACACTCGTTCACCTTACAGATATTTTAGAAAATGGGCTACTGTCTCTTTTAATATGAGCTCTTGTTTTTCTGGATCTGAAAACTCATGATCCATTTTTTCAAGAAGTATAAACTTAGTAATAGGGGCTACATCTTTTCGTGTTTTTTCATACTGTTCTACATGATATTTCTCAACTGCCTTATCCTGCTCACCCTGAATATGTAGTAGCGGCACACTGTCAAGCACTTCAAGGGCAGCTTGTGTATCAACCAGTGCAAATTGCGTAATAAAATCTTGATGCAGACGCTCCCCTAAATGCTCAAACTGCTTGACTTCTTGCCCTGTTTTTGAAAACCAAGGCTTGGCATCAAAGACTGGCGCCCAGAGTGCTAGTGCTTTTATACCGCCACATTGTGGGGCAGTAAGAATGGCGATCATCCCGCCAAGTGAGCGACCTAAAAGTCCAAGACGCCTAGAATCAATCGCTGCATGCTGTGAAAGAAAGTGAAAGGCCGCTTCTGCATCTTGTAAAAGCGTCTGGATTGTCGTCTCTTGAAAGCTACCTTCACTATCGCCTGCGCCTCGAAAATCAAAGCGTAGCGAGGCAATGCCAGCTTCTGCCAAGCGCTCTGAAAGTTTGACAAAAAGACGAGATTTACCACTCTTATTGCCTCCAAAACCATGGCATAAAAGCACTGCCGGAAATGGTGGCTGAAAGTTTTTTGGCACATGAAAAATGGCAAATACTTTTTGACCATTGCTTTCGAGTGTGACAGCTTCACGCTCGTCACACTTTTTATGTATTTGTCCCATTAATTTACGTTGGTTCCAGGTGTAATTGAGCGCATTTTCGTTGTTGAAATAAGAGAAGCTTTTCTTTTTTTAGAGCTCTTAATGATACTTACAAATGGTGCTTGGCGATAGTTATTATCCAAATAGATAATTGCCTGGTTTGCCACATCGGTATAAAAGGGCTTAATTTTTTTAAATGGCCCCTTAAAAGACTTGGTATAGATGGCATAAAAATGATCGTCATGTGTGACTAAGAATGGATAGTCACCATCGACCATCACGCCTTGAGTAGTTGTCGGGCCATTTTGGGCAATGTAGGATTTTTCCGAAAGACGTATTTCATTTACAAAATCTAAGCCAATACCTGTACTACCACCATTTGTATGCTCCACCTCTTCGTAAGCTACAAACCAGGCATCAATTTTGGTGTGCGACGGTTTTGATATCTTGCTGTGACGCATATCAAAATAGAGTATGCCTACTTGTCCATCTTTAGTCACAGCGACAAAAGGAATGAATGCTTGTGGATTTGAACAATGTTTTGGTGTGCGCGACACTTTTGCAGGCTTCGACCATGTATGACCGCCATCACGTGATGTGGTAAGGCCAATTTGCGGTAGCTGATCCGAACGAAACTCCCCTGTCTCAAAGGCTACGTATAAAAAGCCGTTTTTTGGGTTCACAGCATAAGATGGCACGATTTCATCGGCACGAAGAAGTGTTCCTAAACCCCCGATAATCTGGTTTTGGCCGTTATATGTGTAGCCACCGGTGTAAATCAGATTATCTGTATTTGCAGGGACAATCACAGTAGCATTTGTATTCCATGTTTTGCCTTGGTCTTTTGATCGTACAAGAGCAATGTCAAAGACTGAATATTGAAAAGGGAAGCGATCATTTAAATACTGCTCGTTAGTGGCTCCAGGCCTTGCATACTGTCTGACCATAAAATTCAGAAGATCTCCTTTCAGACGCTTGTGCTTATCGCTCCAGTTATCTTCCTGCCATTGCTTTGATTTTGCCTTCACCTTTGGCTGGCGAAGAATAATATTATTAATAGTCAAGCAGTCGTTCTCAATGCCATTACTAAGATTGTGTGCTGTAAGATCGGGAAATGGATCGTAAAGAAGCTGATGAGAAGACCAGGTTTTAGCTCCATCGGTCGTGCGGCTGATTTGTGTTGTTGAATGCGCAGATATTTCTTGATTGAATCTATCCCAGACTATGTAGGCAAAATCAGGGTCAATGGGATCTGCAGTAACTGTAGCTTTATCATCAACTGCAAACTGTCCTGTCGGCTCATTGAGTGATGTTTGACTTGATCCTACAAAGCGAATATTACTCCAGGTTTCACCGCCATCTTCTGAAGTTGTCACCACTACCCCTTCCTGGTTTTGGGTGTTGATGTCGGTTGTTGCATTGATAA
>JAHFTM010000043.1:0-2823 GCA_023269335.1 Chlamydiia bacterium | reverse complement strand
GTGCAGATAAATAAAGGCGGCTGCCGTCAGCTGCGAAGCTCAGCCACGGCTCGGACACGCGCTGACTAATACCACCTTCAGACACCTGAAAGGGAACTTTACTTTTATGCCATGTTTTGCCGCCATTTTTAGAATAGTTGATGCCTATTTCGAGGGCACCGAGATTACTGATTCTGTCTTGCTGCCAGCAGGCAACGATTTCATTTTTGTCTTTCGGATTAACAGCTATGGTTGGCTCTACAGATGCCCCTACATGGATTGTGGTGCTTGCTCCATAAATTTCTTGTCTATCGAGGCAGTGATGCGAAAGAATCCCGCCAAATGCTTGCTCTGTAACTGTTGTGGCGAGCAGCGTTGAGCAGACAAAAAAACTTAATGAGAATGATGCATAGCCTTGAGTTGCTCTAAAAAACTTGAACATTCTGCGCCCTCAATTTTTAAATTTCAGATATCAGATAAAGGATTGAAGGTAGAAGTTTAAGTTTTTTTAAGCAATAAAGAAACAGCCCTGAATGCTGCAACAGCAATTCTGCATAAGATATTATCGGGAATTGCTGTGCTGCAACTGTGTATAGCTAAGATCCAAGCCCATGCTGTGCCCGAATCTGCTTGAGCTTTTCGATAGTAGCGAGCCCGCGTTCATTCAACTTCAAAATTGCCAGATTAATTGCCTTTTCCGCGGTCTCAAAGGCAAAAACATAGTTGTCACCAACAGCATTTTCTCTAAATTTAGTCAGTACAGTACCGATAGTATTTGCAACTACGACACGAAAGGCTCGCACGCGTGGTTCAACCCACTCTTTTGGTAGCCCATGATAGTTCATGATACCGTCATTTTGCAGCTTGGTTGCTAGCTCTACAAGTGCTACAATGCTCTGCTCTACTCTATCCAGCGAATCAACTTGTGCCATTGAAGCTTCTGCTGCTGCAGAGGATCCCGACCGTACGCGCTTAGAAGAGACACTTTCTACTTTTTCCTTCCCCTTTGCTTTTTCACTGGAATCTTTATAGGAGCCTTCATGACGAGTACTTATATCGCGCTTCTTTAAAAGCACCACCATTACTCTCTCTTTTTTCAGATTCTTTTCTAAAAGCACGCTCTGATTTCTCTGATTTTGTCCTGAGATCGCTCTTAGTTGTGTAATTCTTTTTTGCCTCGCCAGTTTATGCGTTTGCGCTCCCTCTTTTCGTCTTTCTTGCTTTCTAGTTTGAGCTAAGTTTTGACCTACAACACTTTTGATATCTAATTGCTTTTCTTGCGCTCTTACTTCAGATGGTCTCAGAACAACAGCTGTTTGCGGTTCATCAGCCGCTGAATCCATCCTTATTGAATTAGAAATAAGTGACATAGTTACTCTCCTGCTATATCTAATTTAAAATAATAATTATATCATACAACACAATTAATACCAATCTAAATACTTAATTTTTCTTTAAACTTTTATACACGATACAGTTTTCACTGTATTAAATATTATTAATAGCGAAAGAGCAGTGCCGCAAAGGGAACAAGAAAAGAGGTGAGTTCTAGTAGCGTGAAAGGAAATGAGCTTTTTCTGAACGCTATTCGTTCAGGTTCAAGACTTATGGAAGAGTTCCTTACCCGACTCGTTAATCTTCGTAAAATGATCCAATAGTATTGTTATAGTGGAACTTATGAGGAGGCTGAATTTGAATATTTCATAAGAACTGCTTAGCGCAGTCCAAAAGTTCTTTGTTCTCCCGGGAGGAAGGACTTATGCGTAAAAATATGGCTGTTTCACCGTTATGAAGGCTCAAAAAAACACTCAGTGTTAATCTTGTCTTCAAAAGGTGCTGTTTGTGATGCAGAAGAAAAGTAGCGGCAGTCGGATTCGAACCAACGACACCCAGATTATGATTCTGATGCTCTAACCAACTGAGCTATGCCCTTTGCCTGTATCACCTAGCCGCTCTTGCCAAAAAGCATAAAAAATCCAGCCTAAGAAGTCAACAAATCCCATTGGTTTTGCATCTTGCTGCACCGTTTCTGCACCGCATAAACAGCCTTATCTTGAAGTGACCTGTAATTTTTTGATGGTAAAAAACAGTACTTGCCTATATATCCCAGTTTTGGGATACTTTCTTTGAAAATAGCATCAGGTTATAGATGGACGAGAAAAAACCGGTTGTTTGGGTCAGCTCAAGTAAAAAAGATTTCATGAAGTTTCCAAAAGATGTAAGAGCTGAAATGGGTCACGCGCTCTACATTGCACAAAAAGGTGGTAAACATTCAGATACAAAGCCATTAAGGGATTTGGAGGCGCCTCTGTGTTAGAGATTGTACAAAGAGCTAGCAACGGAACCTACCGAACTATTTATACCGTAGAAATGAGGGATGCCGTCTATGTGCTTCACGCCTTTCAAAAGAAATCTAAAGAAGGTATCAAAACACCGAAACAAGAAATTGATTTAGTGGAACAAAGGCTTAAAGAGATAAAAGGAATTCTTGAGAAGAGGACAAGGTAAAATGGCTAATAAAAAGAAAGAAGAAGTTATAGAGACAGACTTTGAGATAAGTTCAGAGAATATTTTTGCTGATATTGGTGTAGACAAGCCTGAAGAAGAGCTGACAAAAGCTGAGCTTGTATGGGAAATAGAGCAAATCATGAAAAAGAAAAAACTGAGCCAAAAAGATGCTGCTAAAATCATGGGCATTAATCAACCCAAGGTTTCTGCATTATTACGTAGGCGGCTGGTTGGATTTTCAGTTGAACGTCTTATTCATTTTCTGAATGCACTTGGACAAGATGTTGACATAATTATAAGACCTAAACCACGTGGTCGTAAAAAAGGTCGCATCAG
>JAHFTM010000253.1 GCA_023269335.1 Chlamydiia bacterium | reverse complement strand
AAAAGAGTAAAACTTCTGAAAAGCTGGCCAGTTGCCACTCTTCGGCCTCAAATGTTCTTACCAAAATTTCAGCGTGAGCTACTGATGCTAGACAGCTCACGAATTGAGCCAGAACTACTTCCAAAAGCTGACCAGATGCAAGAATTTGCTGAGTGTTTACAGCTGCTGAATAGCCCAATACAACAAAAAGAGTATGTCAATATGCTGTGTGATTCTTTACGAAATTTGACACCAGCACAGATACAAGAGGAAATGAGCTCTTGGAATATCATCTCTACAAGCTCTGCAGGACAGCTGTTCTTTGCTTCCTTGCCAGATAATTTCCAAAAAGAGTGGTTTGATCATGCTATCCACAAAGGGCTTCTCCCAACAGAGGCGCAGATGGAGAATTTTGTAGGTCATCTGTCTCAATATAGCGGTCGCGATACAAAAGACACTGTCTATATTCCAGCTGTCAAAAATATAGCTAGAGAGCTACCAAGACTCTCTTATCAAGCAAGAATCAACTACTTACGCACTTTAGATCACAACACTCAGGCTGCCAACGCTTTTTTAAAAGAGCTTTGGAACCATTCTCCGCACCTTGTGGCACTTTATTGCCTTACAAAAAAAATGACCTCTGCAGAGATAGTGCAACTGGTCGGTAAAGACTCTAAGGTAGTAGCGACAGCAGTTTTTGAACTGCTTTATGATCTGATAGGTCAATCTGTATCTGCGGATCAGAGGCTTGCTCTTTTACAACAACTCGATATATCTGATTCGGTAAAAAAAGCGCTTACCGACAATGACTTAAAGTTAGGCGACTTTCGCAATTTTCAAATAATTCTTGCGCAGCATAAAACAAGTAACGCTCAAGTAATTATACCTTTACTACTCGCTATAACACCTAACAAAAATATCGTCGTTCGTGAGCTACTCGTTTTAAGGCAGCAGTATAAAAACTCTGAAAATATCGCGCTCGTAGACGCCCTTCTTAAGCATCCACTCTTAGCCTGAATTGAATCGTATACCTTCGCGCTGAAAACCGTCAAAAGTACTTTTCGAGAATTGAGGGGTGCGCGAAGCACCCTCAAAAAAAGCTTACGTAAAGGCAGGGCTGTCGAGTGAGACTCCCATGGCATGCATACCAGAGTCGACATAGAGCACTGTGCCTGTGATGGCAGAGGCTAAGGAGGAAGAAAGAAAGGCAGCAGCATTGGCTACTTCTTCTGCCTCGATTTGACGACCGAGGGGCGAATTTCTGGCTGTGTATTCAATCATTTTGTCAATGAAGCCGATTGCTTTTGCAGCGCGGCTGCCAAATGGTCCTGCAGAAATCACATTGCAGCGAATACCAAAGCGCTTTGCAGCTTCAAAGGCAAGCACACGTGTATCGCTTTCGAGAGCAGCTTTTGCAGAGCTCATGCCACCACCATAGCCAGGGATGACACATTCTGAGGCTATGTAGGTTAAAGAGAGGGCTGCGCCACCTTGATTCATAATCGGACCCAGATGCTGAACCAGACTGACGTAAGAGTAAGCTGAAGAGCTTATTGCTTGTAAATAGCCACTTCTTGAAGTCTCTAAAAGTGGTTTTTGCACTTCAGGACCGTTGGCAAGTGAATGGATAAAAATATCGACTGTACCGAAGTCCTGCTTGATTGATTGGCACACTTCAGAGATGGTATAGCCGCCAACATCTTTGTAGCGCTTGTTTTCACGGATCTCTTCAGGCACATCTTGGGGTGTATCAAAAGAAGCATCGAGTGGGTAGACCTTGGCAAACTCTAACAGAGTGCCATCTTTTAATTTTCGCGACTCGTCAAATTTGCCAGCGGCTAGAGCGCCTGTAAAAATTTTCAACATGGGTGTCCAGCAACCAACGATTATTTCTGCACCTGCTTCACGTAATGCCTTGGCTATTGCCCAGCCAAATCCCTTGTCATCACCAACACCAGCAATGAAAGCACGTTTTCCTCGAAGATCAATAGCAAGCATAGGTACACCTCATCTAAAAAATTGGAAAAAGAAGTATAACCCAAGTCTCAATCTTTTTCAACACCACAGTTTAAAACCCGGCTGTCTACCAATTCCCTAGATCCTAGTTTTGATGCTTTACAAAAAGAAGGTTTTATTTTAAATTGATCTAATTATATTTATTGAATTAGAATACACAGTTTATAAAACCATTAAAGAGTTATTTATGTCCTTCTCCAGTCAAATATGTAATGCTCTAAATCCAATGGCACTATTTGAGGCATATAGAGCCTCTACAACGCAACCAAAATGCTCCGAAAAAAGGGCTGACAGCGCCACCATAAAGTATATTATACACATAATGACCCTCCAACGGGCAAATGGAATATTACGCTCATACAACAATAGCTGCTTGAGTAAAAGTAACATGCCGAATCAACTGAAAGTCTATGCACACAGAGAAGATCCACAATTAGTCTCTCTTGAAGAGCTGGAAAGGCTAAAACAAGAACACCAGGTATTGAAAGTAGCAGCTTGGAAAAATATACAAAGTAGACGTAGCCACGTCTGCTCTAATCTGTTAACAACTCTAGCCAACGCTGCCTCATCTATCACTACTGTTTTCAAAACTGCGCTTCGAAGCCTTTTTTCAGAATAGGCCACTTTTCACGATACCAGCGTAGGGCAACACTTGCTTTTCCCTGCTCTACTGCGTGGACCATACTTTTTTCTAGTATATCAGGTGATGCAAACTGTATCGCCTGAAACTGTGGATCCTGCCACAAACGAAACTCTTTCGCTTCAAATGTGATATACTGCGGGATGCTCACCTGAACTTCACCCTCAAGCTCAAGACCTGCAAGGCTTGCAAGTTTTGCTACAAAGGTCGTGCATTGACTCTGAATCAGACTATATTCCGTAAAGTGATAGCGCTCAGGCTGGATCAGCTCATACAGCTGTAAAAAAGTCTTTTCATCGAGCTCTAGCCGGATGGCATAAGTTGGCTTGTGGCGCCCAGGGCCTACTTCAAAGTAACCATCATTCAAACTTGTAAAAAGATATTGTACAGGGTTTGGGGCTGTCTCGTTGCAAAAAATGCCTTCCAGATAGCGGGGTTGCCATATTCCACGTTCTCCTGAATGTCCTCCTTCAACCCAGACTCTTTTCCCCTCT
>JAHFTM010000042.1 GCA_023269335.1 Chlamydiia bacterium | reverse complement strand
AAATCTACCCTTCAATAAAAGCGAATTTCTTGAGAAATTAAAAAAAGAGCTTTTGAGTGTGGCCTGCAAGCCAGGGGTCATTCAAAAACGAGGGCATGAGCTACCTGATTTTTTGCATGACAACTGGGATCAGATGCAAGTCTATCAACTTAACCTCTATCCGCAAGGAGTTGGCTTGAAGGTACGCCAAGAGCTGCATGGGAAATACACCGACTCAGCCTTCGACAAATTCTATTCAACCGAGGCACCGCAACCAGACGATCTGATCCATGTCAGCTGCACAGGATATGTTGCACCAAGTTCTGCTCAGAAACTTGTCTCAAAGAAAGGCTGGGGTTTTACAACATGCGTGACGCATGCTTATCATATGGGCTGTTATGGCTCGATACCAGCTTGTCGCATGGCAGAAGGCTTTTTGCAGCAGAAAAAAAAGCGCGTTGATGTTGTGCATACAGAGCTTTGCGCTTTTCATTTTAACCCTCTGCTCCATTCACGTGAGCAGCTTGTAGCACAAAGTTTGTTTGCCGACGGCTATATCAAGTATTCACTCACTCACAAAAAAGAGCAGCACAACAACAGCGCCCTAAAAGTTTTAGCGATTTATGAAGAAATTATCCCTGACTCTGTGGATGCCATGCAGTGGTTTATCGCTGATTGGGGCTTTCAGCTTGTCTTGTCAAAAGAGATTCCGGCATTCATTGCAAAAAATGTAAAAAGTTATCTTTTACAGCTATGTCTCAGGGCAGGCTGTGATTTTCAAGAGATGCTTGAAAAGGCGCTTTTTGCTATTCATCCTGGTGGGCCGAAGATTTTAGACTATATCCAAAAAATCTTTCAGCTAAGCGATGAGCAGCTTTTTTATTCAAGACAGATTTTAAAGCACTATGGAAATGTTTCATCTGCTACGCTGCCTTATATGTGGGAAGCGATTTGTGCTGATCCTGCAGTTGCTGCAAAAACCAAGGTTGTCAGCCTTGCATTTGGGCCGGGACTAACGATAGCCGGAATGCTAGGAGAAAAGGAGGAGGTATAAGATGTGGTTGTTTGCACTTATTCCATTTTTCCTTCAGGCACTTGCTATTGGTATTGATGAGTCCTATTTTCATGTCAAGCGCGGGTTGCCGAAGTGGGAAAGGATTGGCCATCCGATCGATACGTTCTGTTTTCTAATCTGCCTTTTATTTACTCTCTGGATGCCCTTTACTGAATTAAACCTCAAAGTCTATATCGCCCTGGCAGTCGTCTCTTGCATTAAGGTGACAAAAGATGAGTTTGTGCATACCCATCACTGTCCTGCCTTAGAAAACTGGCTTCATGCCTTTTTGTTTATCCTGCACCCAATTACGCTGATCGTTGCCTGCTGTATGTGGCCCGTGATTCAAGGGCAAGAAGTACCTGTATGGCTTACGCATTTGTTTTGCGAGCCTACTCAGCTGTATCGAATTCTTCTAGGTCAGGCACTTTTCATCACGCTTTTCTTTTTTTATCAGATTATTTTTTGGAATTTTATATGGCACGATCGACCGATCAGAAAAATGTAATTAATAACGCCTTTTATGAAGAGCTCCACAGCGGATGGTATACGGCAACAGATCATCCAGTAGCTCTTTTGCGGGCAGAAAATGCTGTGAGAAATCCCTGGATTAGCCAAGAAATTCATAGGCGCTGTGATGCGAGAGCAAAGGTAATTGACATTGGCTGTGGAGCTGGATTTTTAACAAATGAGCTTGCTCTACAGCAGTTCGAAGTGACAGGAATAGATATTTCAGCAAAAAGCTTGGATGTTGCCAAAGAATATGACGCCGCGAAGAAAGTAAACTATATAGTAGCTAACGCCTACCAGTTGCCTTTTGGAAACGAGAGTTTTGATGTTGCTTGTGCCATGGATGTGTTAGAACACGTTGAAGATCCCCAAAGGCTGATTCAAGAAGCCTCACGCGTTTTAAAGCCTGGCGGTCTATTTTTCTTTCATACGTTTAATCGCAATTTTTTAAGCTATTTGGTCGCCATCAAGGGTGTAGAATGGTTTGTAAAAAATGCACCTCAAAATATGCATGTCTATGAGCTTTTCATCAAACCAAAAGAGCTGCAAGAGATGCTTGCTAAAGAGGGGCTAGAAGTAGACTTCCTTACAGGACTTGTGCCCTGTTTTTGGAAAAGCTCCTTTTGGAAAATGCTTTTTACAGCTGTTGTGCCCACAGATTTTCGCTTTGCTTTTATGAACAGCAAGCTGACAGGTTATTGCGGCATTGCCAAGAAACAATGATGGCGAGTTTTTATAGACATCAAAAGCAATTTTCTTGTACAACGTGCAGGGTTTGAAGAAGCCAGTTCGAATTACAACATGAAATGCAAGAAGTCAAACGATGGGCAGAAAATTTACAATTGCTTTTTTTATTCTCCTGACACTTGCAGTCTTAGTGCTTACTGGGCTGTATGTAGCGAGTGTTGATATTGCCGTCTTGAATCCGAAGGGCTTGATTGCAATGAAAGAGCGCAAGCTGATGATCGATGCTGCTGCACTCATGCTAATTGTTGTCATTCCTGTTTTTATAATGACAGCTCTCTTTACTTGGAAATACAGATCGAGTAACAAAAAATCCACCTACGCACCTGATTGGGACTATAGCTTACTTGCTGAAAGCATCTGGTGGGGCGCGCCTTGTGTGATTGTGATTATTCTGGCTATCATGACGTGGACAAGCACTCATGAGCTAGATCCTTATAAGCCACTAGAGAGTGAGAAGAAGCCCTTGACCATACAAGTTGTGGCGCTGCAGTGGAAATGGCTTTTTATCTATCCCGAACACAATATCGCCACAGTAAACTTCCTTCAGTTTCCCAAAGAGACACCACTCAATTTTCAAATCACATCTGATGCTCCAATGAACTCATTCTGGATTCCACAGCTTGGCGGACAGATGTATGCAATGTCAGGGATGAAATCACATTTGCATCTTATCGCTCATGAGACAGGAGAGTTTAGAGGCTCTTCAGCTAACATCAGCGGAGAAGGATTTGCTAGAATGGTTTTTACTGCTAAAGCCACCACCCAAGCTGAATTTGACGAGTGGGTCCATTCAATGCAGAACTCTCCAACCACCCTAGATCTGCAAGAATATAAAAAACTTGCTGTGCCAAGTGTTGAATACCCTGCAAATGCATATGTGATGAAGCAGAATAATTTGTTTGATTGGATTCTTATGAAATACATGATTCCAATGCCAAAAGAAGATTAAACATCGAGAAGAAACAATGTGTGAGGCCTGTGACAAAGTATTGAGTTCTGGATATGATAAGGTGCTTGGAAACTTATCTCTGGACGCACTGAAACATGATACCGTAGCCATGGGTGGGGCACTATCTATAGTAGTGTCTGCCGTGGGTATTTGTCTTCTTGTGACTTACTTAAAGCGCTGGAAGTGGCTTTGGAATGAGTGGATCACCTCACTTGATCCTAAGAAAATCGGGATCATGTATGTCCTTGTTGCTCTTGTGATGCTTTTAAAAGGCTTTGCTGATGCTGGTATGATGCGCATGCAGCAGGTCATGTCTGTTGGTGACGCACATGGCTATTTATCACCCGATCATTACCAGCAGGTTTTTACAGCCCACGGAACAACAATGATCTTCTTTGTCGGCATGGGCGTAGTCTTTGGTCTTGTGAACCTTATCTTACCACTCCAAATAGGAGCGCGTGATGTAGCCTTTCCTTTTCTTAACTCCCTTAGTTTCTGGCTTTTTGCTATTGGTGCTTTTTTACTAAACTTATCGCTAGTTGTAGGGGAATTTTCAGCTACTGGTTGGGTCGCCTATCCGCCACTTTCAGGCATCAAGTACAACCCTGGCGTGGGGGTGGATTACTGGATCTGGAGCGTGCAGATCGCAGGTATTGGTAGCTTGCTTTCAGGTATTAATTTCTTGGTGACGATTTTTAAAATGCGCTGTCCCGGAATGACGTTAAAAAACATGCCTATCTTTGTCTGGACGGTACTGGCAACAATGGTGTTGGTTATCTTTGCCTTTCCGATTTTAACTGCCACACTTTTTATGCTTTCATTTGACCGCGTCTTGGGTATGCATTTTTTCACCTCCGATTACGGCGGTAATCCAATGATGTATGTGAATCTGATTTGGGCCTGGGGTCATCCCGAGGTCTACATTCTTGTTTTGCCTGCGTTTGGCGTTTTTTCCGAAGTGATTGCCACATACTCTCAAAAACGATTATTTGGCTATGTCTCCATGGTATGGGCCATTATCGGAATTACGGTACTTTCGTTTCTCGTTTGGCTACACCACTTTTTTACGATGGGGGCAGGTGCTAACGTAAACGCCTTCTTTGGCATTATGACGATGCTGATTGCGATACCGACTGGTGTTAAAGTTTTTAATTGGCTGATGACTATGTGTAGGGGACGAGTCAAGTTTGCTTCGCCAGTTTATTGGTTCTTAGGTTTTATCGAATCGTTTACAGTAGGTGGCGCAGCAGGCGTGCTGATGGCATTACCAGGTGTTGACTTTCAAGTGCATAATAGTCTCTTTTTGATTGCTCACTTTCATTCAATGATCCTGGTTGGTGTTTTATTTGGCTTCTTTGCTGGCTTTACCTACTGGTTCCCCAAAATCATGGGCTTTACATTGAATGAAAAACTTGGGAAATATGCTTTTTGGTGCTGGTTTATTGGCTTTATAACTGCCTTTGCTCCGCTTTATCTCCTTGGTTTGATGGGTGCGACAAGACGTTTAGACCACTATGATGCAGCGACAGGCTGGCAGCCATTCTTCATCGTTGCTGCAATTGGCGTGCTGATTATTGCTGTGGGCTTCGGCGTGCAGATTTTACAAATTATCGTGAGCATTAAAGATCGCCATAAAAATAAAGATGTGACGGGCGATCCCTGGAATGGCAGAACGCTGGAATGGTCAACTGCATCGCCGCCACCATTTTATAATTTTGCCATCACCCCTGAAGTCAATAGCCGCGATCCATTTTGGGTTATGAAGCAGGCTGGATTAGAGAAAGCTGAAAAGCCCAAATATACCGACATCCATATGCCAAAAAATAGTCCTATGGGCTTTTATATCGCTAGCTGCAGCTTTTTCTTTGGCTTTGGCATCATCTGGCATATTCTGTGGATGACAATACTTGGCCTTTTTGGGGTCATTGCCTGTGCTATTTGGCGACTTTGTGATGATGATACTGACTACTACGTCACAGTAGAGGAAATAGAAAGAATAGAAGCTGCAATTCAAAAAAAGAAACTCGTATCTGAGGCAATGTGAATCATACAGAAGGACATCTAAAAATTCAGCAAGAGGCTGATCAAAAGACTATTTTTGGTTTTTGGGTTTACCTGATGACCGACTGCGTACTGTTTGCAACACTTTTTGCAACCTATGCTGTGCTACATGGCAGTACCTACGGTGGCCCATCAGGACGTGAGTTATTTGACTTGCCATATGTGCTGATGCAGACACTACTTCTTTTGGTCAGTAGCTTTACATCAGGCCTGGCACTGTTAGCTACTCGATTGTCAGACAAGAAAAAGGTGGTAGTCTGGCTTGTGGTCACTTTTATTCTGGGGGCAAGTTTCTTAGCACTAGAATTGCATGAGTTTACAAAACTTGTGATCGAAGGTAATAGTTGGAAGAGAAGTGCCTTTTTGTCTGCATTTTTCACGCTTGTTGGCACTCATGGACTGCACATCACTTTTGGCCTTCTTTGGGCGAGTGTATTGGCAGGGCAGATTTTTGCAAAGGGCTTCACAGCGCCTGTTATTCGAAGAATTACCTGTTTTACCATGTACTGGCATTTTTTAGATGTGGTCTGGATTTTCATATTTACGATTGTTTACTTGATGGGAGTAAAATAAAATGGAACATAACTCTCATGTAATTCACCCGCAAAGCACCTTAAAGTCGTACATCATAGGTTTTGTTCTGTCGTTGATTTTAACGCTTTTTGCCTATTTTACCGTTGAAGAGAAACTACTTGTAAGTGATACGCTAGTTTATACAATTTGCTCTGCGGCATTTATTCAAGCACTTGTTCAGCTGTACTTTTTCTTACACCTTGGACAGGAATCCAAGCCTCACTGGAACATGCTTATTTTTTTCTTTATGGCAATGATCTTGGCTATTGTCGTCGTAGGCTCACTGTGGATTATGCATCATTTGAACTACAATATGACTCCTACAATCGACGTTGAAAACTTTTTGCGTCAGCAAAGGGGATTATAACAAGCAATGATCAAATCCTATATCCAGCTTGCTAAACCGGGAATCATTTTCGGCAATCTTATTACTGCCTGTGCAGGCTTTGGCTTGGCTTCAAAAGGTCACTTCAATTTCTGCTTATTTATTTCGATGCTTGTAGGCTTGGCGCTTGTCATTGGAGCTGCCTGTGTCTTTAACAATTACCTCGATCGCTTTATTGATCAAAAGATGGTAAGGACAAAAAATCGACCGCTTGCATCTGGAGCAGTTACAACAACTCATGCGCTTATTTTTGGAGCTATACTTGGCGTTTTAGGTGTGGCTGTGCTGGGCTTTTTTACCAACTTATTAGCAACACTCCTTGCAATATGTGGAGCGCTGCTTTATGTGATGGTTTACAGCTTCATGAAAAAGAAGAGCCATTTTGCAACGGAAATCGGCAGCATAGCTGGTGCCATCCCTCCGGTTGTTGGTTACGCAGCTATTACAAATCAACTTGATGGAGCTGCCCTGCTTTTATTTTTGATTTTAGTTTTTTGGCAAATGCCCCATTTTTTTGCGATCGCGCTATTTCGTTTGCATGATTACAAGGCAGCTGCCATTCCAGTGTTACCGGTAAAGAAGGGGATTCGAAGCACAAAAATACAGATGCTTGTGTATGTCGTTGTCTTTACTTTGACGGCCATGCTTTTAACGCTTCTAGGCTATGCAGGATATCTCTTTTTGATAGTCATATCTCTTTTAGGAGTAGCTTGGCTCTGGCTTTCCTTCCAGGGATTTTCTTGTAAAAATGACACAGTGTGGGCAAAAAAAATGTTCCGTTTTTCACTTGTCGTGATCATGCTTTTTTCTATTGTGCTTCCGTTAGACCTTTACTTGTCAACAGGGCAGTAAAGTGTACAAGTAACTCAGCTGTTTGATGAAGCCGCTCGCGAACATACGCGATGAAGCCCATTTTTTGCATACGCTCATCGCTATCTAATTGAGCTTTGTTTTCTATATAGATTTTTACTAACGTATCGAGATAAGCCTTAGAAAGTCCTAGCAACAAGCTGTTATCACTGATCTTTCCTAGCAGATAAAAGAAAAAATCAATAGCGTAGTCATCATCGTTAGGGGTAGAAGGAGATGGTTTCTTTAGGCGCATAATGGCATTGATAATTTCATTTTTTCTTGCAATGTTATCTTCGCCTTTAAGAGGAGAGTCTAACAGGGCACGACCACATTGAAATGCATAAGGGGCAAACAGGTTCGATCTTTTACTTTTGTTACACAGGGCAAGAAAAAGCTTTATTAGTTCAGCACTGTTGGTGATAGTAAGCTCATGAAGCTGGATGCTGGACGCTATCTGCATTAAGGCTTTCAGTACGTATTTTTGACTTTCAGGAGTTTCCAGCAACTTATGGTGGACAGGAGTAGTAAGGTATTCTATGCAGCTGTTTATTAACAGGCTCGCTACTCTTTGTCGACGTTGGAGCGGTTCATCTTGGTCATAAATGATAGTAAATATTACGTTGACAAAAGACTGTTGATAGCTTTCTTCCATCACCCCTTTTGGGAAGGTTTCAGTGACGTCCCTAATGATTTTCATGCACTCATCTGCATGCGTAGTTTTCTTTTGCAGCAGAGTCAGAAATACTTCATGCGCAGCTTCTAGGAGCTTTAGGTCCACCTGTAGTGAATTTGGAGCAGGTACTAAGTTAAATAGTGGAAGGTTCGAATATTCAAGTGCATGCTGGTTTAGCAAAGAGTAAAATTCACGCTTGAGGTTATCAGGGAACGAGGGATGCAGCATGCTCATGGTAAGAGTTTCCCAATGAGCTTTGATATGTGGCATTTTTTCCACAAGAAGTTTAAAGCAATGAAAGGTTCTGATATGAATGCCAAGTTCAAAAGGTGGAGCGTCGTTTGTAAGAGAGTGCATACGTTGTCTATACAAAAAGTTTTTGAGACGCGCTACAGTTTCTCCGACTAGCTTCCTTAAAGAGGGTAAGGCATTTGAACATTCTAAAATGGTTACTACTACTCCTGCTAGCGTAGAGAGATCTTGATTCGTGATCTTCTCAGAATTTCGCCCCCCAGGGGTGCGGTGAACATTTGCGATTTGATCACTAATGAGACAATTTATTTTTTCACTCAATCTGGTAAATAGCAAATGCTGTTCGGCAGTGATATCTTGGATTTCAGTGTGACTTTGTTCAGTTTGCATGAGTGACTCAATTATTTTTACTTCTGCAGGACTGGAGATGTTGTACTTGTCGAAAAGAAGGAGTACCTGGGGCGTAAAACCTTCGGTAGTAAGTATTTTTTCTGCTAGTATTCGAGTAGAATCATTAAGGGTGGTGCAGGTAATAGATCGTAGTGCTAACAAAGTAGAATTGCTTATGCCTTGAGTAATCACAACCATATGCTTTGCATTGCGATGCAAATTCCTAAAGAGCCACTCAGTAACAGAGGTTGGTGAAGCAGTATGTTGCTCCCCTAGCGTAATCTCTCCCATCAGTCTAGGTAGGGAGGGCTTTGCAGCAGCAGCCTGCCTAGAGCTCAAGGAGCTTAAAGAGAAGGTTATTTCTCCGATGATAAGCTGTGCTATGGCAGGATATGTAGGAGATAAGTGCTGCATTAACTTATCTAATGTTCGAGTCTTTCTTAAAGAGAATTGGATAACGATCCCAATATCATAGTGTTGGTTTGCTGTCTGAATAAGAGACTGGAGGCTAGTAAGGGCCTGTTGATCTAGAGTATATAGTGCATTTTCATCAGGGACACTGACTTGTGAGGCCATTTGTCGATAATAATCTCGCTGAGCTTTTTGATCAAGAATTGTTGAAAGAGATAAGAAAATGATCGCAAGCGGTTGTTTTGCATAGTTTTCAATGATACTAACCACAGGGCGTGGCAAGTAGGAGGAAAGGTAGAGTGAAAGTGGTGATTGTATGCGATTTTGAGGTTCTGCAGTTTCACTTGTGGTATGATTAAAAACCAGCGGTTGTACGCTGAGGCTATCTTGTATACTCATAATTTATTCCTTATCTTATCCTGTACAAAGCCTCTTCAATTGAAGTGCCGTGCGTTTGTGCGTTTTGTCATCTCTTCAGTAGAGGGATACAGCTGAGAGGGAAGATGGCTTTCCTCAGTGCTACTTTTGCAGCCAAGAAGTTGGATGCTGTCAGGTGCAATTCCCTCATGCTCAAGCGCACTTGGGTTTAAAATGCGCGTTGGAAGTAATAAGTCTTGTGGGACTTCAATAAAGCGGCTATTTCCACCACCTACAACGAGCGATGAAACAGTGACGGAAAAGGTACTTTTTATATAGTCGCTTATGTCTTGTATGAAGGCCTGGAAGCGAGCATTGTAGTGGGCAAGAAGAGGAGAAGAAAAGAGGTCTTCATCCGTAACGCTTTTTTCTTTGAGTATCCACTCAAAGAATGCTTTGCCTAAAGCCCAGTGAGAGCTCCACCTGAGCATAGATTGATCAGAGGTGAGAGGTTTGAGACGGCTAAAAGGACAGTCAATAAATGAAAGTTCAATACCTAAGAATGAATGCTCATCTTTCATGAGTACAACCCCCACGCCAGTTCCAAGGGTAACTGCAAGGCAGGGAAATTGTGGTGGCTGTGATTTCATTTTCAGGTAAGAAAGCGTGCCCTTTGCCCAGCAGATGACATCATTTTCAACGACTACATTACAGCCCGCTGCGCTCACACAAGCACTTTTGAGCAGCTGGGGTATTCCACGTTTGCAAGCATCTAAATAGGTGTCGTTTTCAATGACAGGGCCAGTTAGTGAGACAGAAATTATTGAATGCGGTAGGTCAAGCAGTGGGGAAAGTGGATTGTTAGAAGATTTTTT
>JAHFTM010000252.1 GCA_023269335.1 Chlamydiia bacterium | reverse complement strand
TGGAGCCATCAGGAAGCGATTCTAAAATCGTAGCGCCCTTTTTCTCACGGATGATACCTTCAACGTCTACATCAACCTCTTTCAAGAAAAATTGCGTTTTATAAAACGTTCTAAAAAGCTGAACAGCGTAAAAAGGAATATCTTTTTTCCATTGAATTACTCCAATTCCTTCCATAGGCCATATTTTTGTATCCTGCACTCCTTGGATTTCTTTGAGTTCTTGGACGATGCTCTTTCCACAATAAGGGCAGGCAATATTTTCAATAGTCAGTCTAATTTCATAAATTTCTGAGGCAAGAGGAGAGATGAGTGTGCCAAAAGCTAAATAGATCCATATAAAAAATTTCGAAAAATGTGTCATGAGTACTCCAAAACTCAGGTTACTATACGATGTATCTTCATTAAAAAAAAGCAAGATACCCGTAAACAATTACAATTTTCTGGCTAAGATAGCTGTCAACGGTCGTATGGCTTGTCTTGCTTGAGTCTGCTGAACAAGTCTTTGGAGGGCATAACCTGTCTTCTGAATCGCTGTTTCTCCAAAAATCTTGCAGATGAAAATCAAGATGGCCTTGATAGCATTCAGTAGTAAGAGTTGTGTACACAGCCTGCACTGCTCTAAAAATGAGCCGTTCTGCAGCACATTATGAATCTCATCTTTTGAGGGTTTTGCACTGCCTATCACCCTTTCTGCTCCCATAGAGGTCAATCCGCTAAAATCATTTGTCAAAGTAGTTAAAAGAGCTTCTGTTTGCTGCACTACCGCGACATGCTTTTTTTTACGTAGCTCATTTTCATTTTCAAGATCTTTATTTGTACTGTTAAATATAAAAGGCCTGTCAGCAAATTCTTGATAAAGACCTTCTCCTTTCCATGAACCCGCGTTTAAAAGCGGCAGCAAAAGTTCAAGCCCTTGATTGCACAGGCTCAGGATATCAAACTGCGTGAGTACATCATTTAAAAGCGTACCTTGAGTGCCCACCAGTTTTTCAAAGTGAAAGGCTTTTAAAAGGTTACGATCTTTCGAGTCAAGGAAATCAAATAGAGTCGAAGTGAAGGCTGAAAGGCTTGTATTGAAGGCTTCCTGATTATGGTAAGGGGTTGTGTAAGCGGGTGCAACTCGATGGGCATGTAGAGGCTTGGTTTGGGATGAAGAGGAGAGGTTTCCATTTTGAAAAAATGTTTTTGCTAACTGCAAAAATTTTAGCAAGAGACTATCACGGCTATAGTCAGAGCTAAGTTCTGTAAGTGCAGTATTTATTATTATTGGTAGAGCCGATTTTTCAAGTTCTGTCATCAAAGTAGCTGAAAAAATACTCGCACCACTTATCGGTATTTCAAAGTCATCTTGTGCTTGAGGCAGCACTATCTTGAGCAATGCTTTTGAGAGATGGCTTATAAAACACTGTTCATCGTGCTCAAAAGGTTTAGCTGCAGTTTGAACATTTGGGTTTTGTTCTGCTGCTTTCAATGATAGTAAATCTTTAGTGCTACTATCAAGAATTTCTTTTATCAGATCTGCTTGCCAGCTGCTATTTTCTTGCTCTGCTGTTTTAAGTTTTACAACAAGTTTAGAAAACATTTTGAGAAGGTTTGCTTCAATAATTTCTAAAACGAGATCTGGATGTTCTTGAATGGCAAGTTTTAAAGCATCACCTAAAAAACCATATTTTGCATCTTTGTTTGAGTCATAAAAAAGAGCGCTCATAAAGCTGCATCTGAGCTCTTTTTCAATTTTTTCTCCATTGAGAATTTGATGTTGCAGGTAGGCTGTAGCATAAGAGGCAACAAGGCGGCAAGCCTCACGGCAAATGGAGCTTTTTGTAAGCTCATCAAGCTCATGTCTTCTTTCTAGGATTTGATTTTTGAGGATGCCTTTTTGAGGAAGTAGCTTTTCAAGTGCTTTTTTTGTGATGAAAGCAGCACATATTTTGGCACCGGGGATATTTTGATAACAGCTTGCGCTGCACGTTACCGCAGCATGTACAGCTGCATGCGTGAGGGTTTTCACCCCAGGTGTCTCTTCATAAACGAACTGAGCAGTTTTTATCACTGCTGTTGCAACAGCTTTTGTAGTCCCTACAATACCCATTTTCCCGTAGCATGCTATTCCGCTGCCAATAGTTTTTGCAACTCGTGCTGCTTTGCACACATAATCCCAGTAAGAGGTGGCTAATGGCTTTACTTTTTTAAGCGTGTAAAATGAAGTATCTTCAGGTGCTATTTTTTTGAACTTTGCTTGAGCCGCTTGAGCCGTCGATTCTAGTCTCTCGCAAGGCGAAGGAGAAGTTTGAGCAGAGACGTAAAGCGCTGCAGGAAAAGGCTGTGGAGCAATGCAAGCTCCTGTGATGGAAGTTTTAGGTATCATAAAAGTTCGCGATTAAAGTAAAAACTTCACTATAGATTTATAGAAGTTTACTTGCAAGTGCAACGTAGTTGGCTAGTTATTATTTTTTCAGTATTGATCTACTTGTCTACTAAAGGTGTGATGCGTAGAATATCTCGACTGCAATTAGAAAATAAAAACAATTAGAGGTTTTATGGTATCAGCCACTTCAGCTACGCCTACTACGCCTACTACGCCTAAATTTGATGACCTTTCAGACCTCGAAATAGAAATTGAATGCGATGCTTCAAATCTTGATTCTGATTTTGAAATAGAGATAACAGTAGATTCAGATACAAAAAAATCGAAACAACCTAGAAGAGTAACTGATGAGATTGTAAAAAAAATAAAAGAACTTCTTCCCCAGATCAAAGAAAAAACAAAAACCAAGACACAAGTTGCCAAAGAGTGTAATTTGCACATCAATACCGTAACTACTATTATAGAAAAACTAGAGCGAAATGAAGATCCTGTTCAGCGTAAACCTTCACAAAAAATAAACCCTGAAATCATAGCGAAGATAAAAGAACTTCTTCCTCGGATTAAAGCTAAAGAATTGAGCCAAAAAACTGTCGCAGCTGAATGTAAGATAAGTCCAGATACTTTGAGGCAGGTCATAAAAAAACTTGAGAAAGGTGAAGATGCAGCGCAGCGCAAACCAGATCAAAAAGTGACAGCTGCGATTGTAAAAAAAGTCAAAACGCTCATGCCGCAGATCGAAGATGGATCCTTATCCTATACAAAAGCTGGAGAGCAGTGTGAGCTGGGAAGAAAAGTAGTGA
>JAHFTM010000041.1 GCA_023269335.1 Chlamydiia bacterium | reverse complement strand
CAAACCGATGATGGGAAAGAGCCTTTCACTGACTGGCTTGAGGCTTTGAAAGATAGTGAATGGGGCCGTGCCTGCATAACTGCATATCGAGTGAATGACTGTAAATTTCTCAACTGCTACAAGTTATAACTGTTCGATATTTTTAGCTGTTCGGAATAAAACGAACAGTGCATAATAACGAACAGCAAGCAACAGGGAATATCTTATGAAAAAGAAAGGTTCTTTTTTACTCCCAAACACTAAGGGGACTATTGCCCAAAATATCTATGCCGATAAAGCATCCGTTATTTTGGAATGGATGCTTCTAAACGGCGTTGATAAAGATTTGTTTTCGTTAAGAGAAGTGTCAAAAGAAACAGGCTCTAGTTTAGGAAATGCGCAAGCCATCTTTAGTTCTATGGTGTTCAATGGCTATCTAAAAGCTATAGGCATCAGGACAAACAAGAGATTTTCAGTGAACAATCCACACCGTCTACTTAGGGATTGGATAGGCCACTACAGCATAGTCGATAAATGCAAAATCAGGTCATATAGCACAGCATTTTCTGACAAAAAGCAGCTTATTACTGCATTAATGAAATCTGGATTACAGGAGAGTGTTGTCTTGGCACTTCACTCTGCCGCTGAAGCGCATAAATGTAAGAATACTACAATGCAGCAGCAACTTGAATTCTATCTCGTACAGCCACACTTGAGGCAAGAATTAGAAAAAGTTCTTAAGCTCCAACCTAAAGAGCGCGGATATGATGTTCTACTAATCGAACCCTATTATAAATCTATGATCAATCGCAGTATATCTCAACAAAGACAGTCTTCGAGTATCGGTTTGTACCACACCCCAGAGCTACTTACATTTCTTGATCTTTATCATTTTCCACTGCGCGGCATAGAGCAAGCTGATTGGATGGCACAACACATGAAGTCACTTAAGAGAATATATAAGAGAAGGGAATAGAAACTATGATGGAACAAGAAGACATTGTAATTTCCTATTTTTTAAAAGCCATCGGACCATGGAATGAGCATATTGTTGTCAGCGGCGGATATGCTCTTATAATATACAGGCTATATTTGACAAATCAACACGCTGGCATATACCCAGTAGGTACTCGTGATATTGATTCGCTAATATCTAGAAAGGTTCCTAAAATCGAAATAAGCCTTGCAGAGAGTCTAGAAAAGGCAGCGTTTGTTCAAACGTTTAAGGATGTCAATAATCCAGCTACTGAGTGCTACGTCAAGAACATTGATGGAGAAATATGGGAAGTAGAGTTTCTTACAGATAGGAGTACACGTGGAGATAAATTATCAAACCTGCACATCCATGATGCTGATGTTACAGCTCAACAGCTGAACTACATTGAGCTGCCTCTAAAACACAAAAAATCATTTAAAACATTTTCAGGTGAATCTGGTTATGTTGCTTCTCCATCAGCCTGGATATTTCAAAAAGGTTTAACTTTCACAAAACGAAAAGATAAAGTAAAAACATACAAAGATCTTTATGGTATATGGTATGTTACAACACAGCTAGGAGACCTATCGGAGCTCGCAATTCATGAATTTTCTAGTTTAGCTCAAGATAATTCTTCATGGTTTAAGACCTTTAAAAAACATATTTCAAAATGGCTCGAAAGTTCTTTTCCTATTGATTGGGCAAGATTAGAAGGTCAAGACCCATCCGGAAATCTAAATAAAAATGCTTTCACGGATGCAATGATGAAGCTTTTCGAAGTGTAAGGGATAAGCTACTGAATCACACCGACTGTACGATTTTTTCGTACAGTTGATTAATCATCACCAATCGTAAATGAATGAATGGGGCCGTGAATGGGGCCGTGCCTGCATAACCGTGAATGGGGCCGTGCCTGCATAACTGAATGGGGCCGTGCCTGCATAACTGCATACCGATCTTTCATCGAGGGATAATCATAGCTCGCAACCCTAGCAACACCCAAGCCTTTATTGTAGAATCTGTTGTTTAAGCGTTCAAGTTATGCAGTTATGCAGGCACGGCCCCATTCATTCACGGCCCCATTCATTGCATTCTCTTTCGATGATCCTACTTTTCTAATTCCTCAGCAGAAACACCATAGATATAGAATGGAAATTCGCACGCTGCTTTAAAGCCCATCTTTGTAAAGAGTCCCCATGCCATACCTTTAGGCATCAAAATAGCCATCACTTGGTCATGGTTCCGTTTCTTTGCTTCAACGAGTGCTGCATGAACAAGCGTGCCACCGATACCGTGTTTACGGTGCTCTGGTAGGGTTGCTAAGTTCCAAATTCCAGCTGAAGATGGAGCCACTGACAGAGTAGCAGTTCCAACTAGCACTCCATTCAAGTAAGCCATAAAATGAACCTGTTCATCTTTCTTCATTACTGAATCGTTTAATGCTAACCATTGCTCTGAGGCTTTTGGATTCATTGCAAAAGCATTCGCTGCGAGATTTGTAAAAGACTCAAGCTCTGAATCTGACTGAACAATCTTAATTTTTAACTCAGAGGATGACGCAGGCTTAGAAGGAACTCCTTGAGAAATATCAAGAGCAATGCCAGTAAGAATCCCTCCGAATTGGAAGCCTTTTGCTTCTAAAATTTTAGCTGACGACCACCACATGAAGGGAAGATTTTTAGAAGAGAAATACTCAATGGCTTTATCGATTTCTTCTTCTGTTGGAATGCGTTCTCCATTCTTTTCCATGACTCCGTTGCCACAGACATAATCCATTCCCCAAGCGTATAGGCAATTTTGGTCTGTTTCTTTAAAATCGGCTTCAGGAAGTGGGCTACAAACAGAACCTGAGCGAAAAGTATCAAACCTTCCCTGCATTACTGATTGTAAAAGAGCATCCTCTTTGCTATTGACCCCAATGTAAACCTCTACTTCCTTAGGCGAGCTTGAGGCGAATTTATTCCCATAGAGTTCAAAATCACTGATATATGTGCGTTCTAAGCTGGGTTGCTTCCAAATATTACCCCAAGTTTCAATCAAGGCTTTAGGATGCTCTCCAATTGCGCGAAAGACAGCATAAGAACTTGCTGGAATGGTTTTTGCTACCATTCCTTTAGGAATGGTAGCGATGGAGCTGACAGGGCAACCGATGACTACCGAATAGGGCTGAGTGTAGTCACCTTCATAGTCACAATATAGGGCGATGACTTCATTGGAAGTCTTGTTTGGAATTCGGCTTATAATGTCTTCGCCATAAAATCTTCCCCACAGTTTAGGAATGTCTTGGGGTCCTGCCTCTGGTGCATTAGATGTTCGGCAATCAATTCCGATTACTAGTATAGCGGGTTTCTGTACAACCTCGTGGCTTCCCATCGTATTCTCCTCTGTAAAATTTGTTTTGTCACTGATATGAGACGTGCTTTGACCTAGAAGTGGACTGCTTATAAGTGCTGTTGCGAGAGATAGAATTGTAAACGGGGCTCTCATGTAACTCCTCAATTTAAAATTCGGAAAAGGACTCGAACCTTCACGGGATTGTTCCTAAGGGATTTTAAGTCGGCACTTCGCGCAAAACAACTTCCAACAATTCCCAATTTTCAGAGATAAAATCTAGCATGCAGCGATGTTTTCGTATACGTATTTATTGTGCCAATTTAGGCAAAATCACGTCGCATACTGGCCCAGGATTGGCCCAAAAATTCACCCATAAGTGCTTACAGTCGGGCAGCAGTTGCTACCAACTTGGGTAATGCTTGTTAAGAACGATAATATTGTTAACTTAAATCTACTCCTATAGATTCATTTTTAAGAATTATTACTATTAATTTCTTACTATTTAATTGTTAGTAATTATATAATTTATTATTGAATCTTAATACTGTAAAAAGGATCTTTATGGCTAGCCCAATTCCACAAGAACTGTCAATCAACGAATATAATAACGAGTGCACAATCTCACTTGAAGCTTTCCAAGTACTTGCAGCACGTAAGGACCTCGTGGTCACTAGTTGTGGACACAAATTCTCCCGTATAGAAATTATGGATTGGTTGACAAGAGATGCTACTTGTCCATTGTGCAGGAGAGGAATTGACAAGGAAAAACTGATTTCTGTCGTTCTTGCAACAAACGAAATTGCTAAAGCCCTACTTCCAGCGGACTCTGCAAATAAAAACTCAGCAGCTCAGATAAGAATTATCGATGTAAGGCAAATTAATGGGACATTCACTCCTGCGGAAGCCTTGAAAGTAGCTCTTGACGTATCTTTAGGAAAAGCCATTTCTGGTAGTTCCGTTAACCCTAGCAATAGTTCGAGCTCAAGTAGTAGCTCCTCCAGCAAAAGCAGTAGTGCACGCTCGAAAACAGATAAAAGTAAAGTAAAAGACCTTGCCCGCATACCAGAAAGTACGCCTATATTTGTGAGTTTTAGAGAGCTAGAACAGCCAAGTTTATCACATGAAAGTATAGAAATGTTGGCTGCTCGCGCTGCTGCTGCAGAAAGCAATATAATTGACAGACACCCTTTACATCATGGAATGATAGAATCAAGAGCCAATCTTTACTTACGTACAGCTTTTATTCTGCGAATTACAAAAGAAGATGGAGCATGGGAGCCAGATGTACTTATAAGCAAAATGACAAGATTAATCACAGAGATTGAATTAACAAAACGACCTATAACAGTGTTAGGAGTTGATTTTGTACATAGCCTGAAATATTATGTGCAAACATTTCGATCGATTAAAAATGACCCCGGAAATTCCCACACAGAGCGAATAGTTGTTGGGCGAGGAGATCAAGGCTATATGTGGTGGAAATATGCAAGCAACAAAGAAGAACCAGAAGGTGTGCGAGGAGGCTTTGGAAGCATCAACGTTAATGCTCTCGAGAGAAATCTGCCTCTTTATAACCGACCCCAGCACCTATTTCCAAAACCTCTTCACAGTTTAAAATATTCTAGTTGAAATTTTAGGAATAAGCTATCAAAAATATTAAGGAATTGTAAATAACATGAAAACAGTTGTACTGAAAAAAATTATAAATATAATTTTTCTGATGTCATTTGTTGCTATATCCGTTATTGGATATGCTTTATTCAATAGAACTAGCAATAAAAATAAAATCACAGAAAACAAACATAACAGTCATGAGTTTAAGAGATTTCTAGCAGAAATAATTGATAAGGAAGCTGCTTATCGTGATCATTATGAAATAACAAGACAAAATAGAGGCACAGCTCTTGATATTCTAAAGAATGATGAACCTATCAGTGCTGATTTCCAAATGGAAGCTTTACAAAATATCAAGAAAGCTCAAAGAAAACTTGAAGAGTTCAAAGAAACAGCCGCCACTTTCCAAAATTCATCTAACTACAATATTCGTAAAATAGTAAAAGAATGTTTGATATTCCACAAATATGCTGATGTACTTTTAAATAATCATTACTGCTTTATTTTATCACCAGATACTTATATTTCATCTCATGAAAATATAAAAATACTTACAGAATTCACTGCACTACATAAAGAACAACACGGTCATATATGTGCGTTAATACAAAATGTAGGAAAAATTGAATTATCAAAAGATGCAAATATGGATGAAGGATTTGAATTTCAATTCTCCAAAAAAGAAGATTTGGCAATGAAAAGATGGAAGAATAAAACAATGACAGAAATGATCTCCGATGCTCATCGAGGCGACCCAGCCGCATTATATATGGTTGGATTCAGCCTCAAATATGGTGCAGGAGGATATTCCATCAATACTGCACAAGCAAATAAATACTTTGCAGGAGCAGCTACACTCGGATTTGTGCCTGCCATGAACGAACTTAAGTCTATGTATCTTGAAGATCATCAAAATCCTTTCTTAGCTCTTATTTATATAAATTTAATGGCTTCCTTTGGCCACACTGAATTTACGATGGCATATCGCGATCAACGAAGAGACATTGTTAATAAATTCGGTTTAGAAACAGCAACTGAAATCGAAAGAATTGCAACAGAGAAAACCATAAAAATCTATAAAACTATGAACGAAATTGAACAAGCAGAAGATAAGGAGAAGGCAGTTATTAATCTTCTTTTCATTGAACGTGGAATAGTTGGTGAAGACACGGAATTTGGAAACAGTTATTGGGAAAAATTAATTAATAAGAACAAAGTTGATGATATGCAAGCATATAAAAATTAGACGAAAAAATCATCAATAAAGCCTCAAATCTGGATATTATTTAGTGTTTGGTAGGGCTATATAGGGCCGTGTATGGGGTGTGTCTACATAACTGCATGAGTTGATCTTCTATCGAAGAAATAATTATAGCTCACAATCCAGACAATGTCCAAAATTTTACAGCGAAACCAGTTGTTTAAGCGCCTAAGTTATGCAGTTATTCGGATGGGATGAATGATTGTTTTGACTAGAGGACCAAGTGCAAAGGAAGTGCAAAAAATTACCTTGGGGGGCCCTATTTCAATACTGTACAAGTGACGCCTTATGGCTTTATTTGGAAAGTGTTTGAGCGTAGTTTTTAAAGAAGTAATTCGTAAGTCTGTTAGTAATGAGTTTCAGGCATGACATACGCGCATTCTTCTAATCGCGTGAAGTTGTCAAGCTATAGTACCTTGGATTTTCAGTGTATTTCCCCTACTGTGTACATAGAAGGAATTTGTAAGCTGCTTCACAAAATAAATTGGGCAGCTGCTGCACAAATTCCATCGGGATATACTATGCACTACACAGTGGATTCAGGTGCGTCTTTGTTTCTGATCTTAGTCTGAACATCAAGCATATACTCAATCATTGAGCGCGCGAAGCTTGATAGACGAACAGCAGACCGGCTTTTAACCGAAGACACACCAGGGCTTCCAAAACCTGATTGGATCTGCTCATAACTCACATCATCAATGAGCCCTTTTTTAACTAACGAATCAATCCAAGCTAGGGTGCTGTTATCAATTGTGATACTTGGGGCAAGCCAAACACTCCCTTTTGGAGAAATTTTAACCGCCTCATTCCGTCGATGATCATACAATGCTTGCAACAATATGAGTTCAGCTCTGGCGAGATGTGCAATCGTATTTGTAAATTCAGTTTGCAACTCTTGATCCCAGTCATATTTTGTGTGCAATAATTCTCCAGCAATAATCCCAGCATAGAAACTAATTTTGTCTTGAGCATTTTCTTTTACCACTTGAAGGATGATTTGTTTAATTTTCATTGCCGTAGCACCATCTTCAATTGCATTCAATCTCAGCTCTAGGTTCTCAACGCTAGCCTGAAGTTCTGTAACAAGTATCTCTATGTTTTGTGCAGCTCTTTGATCTGTATATGCAATGCCCAATGCAAACAAAATTCCTAGCTCAGGACATGCGACATTTAAGGCTTCTGGCGCAATTGCTCTTACGAAGGCATCCCAACCAGCTTCAATTTTCAGCAACATCGAATTATTTGTAGTCAAATTATACTCCTTTATAAAAGTTAATGCTTCTTGCCTGGATCGCAACAATGGCTTTCTGAAATTCTTGTTAACACAAGGTCAAACCATTGCTCATCATGAAGTAGCTCTCCCAGCGTGTCAGCAGACATTTCAAATTTCTCTAAAATTCGCTTCGTTTCCATTCCCTTTTTGTTAACGAAGAAGGGATATCGAATCCACATAGGCGGGACATCGTGCTCAATGAACGGATTCCTCATTTTGCTTAACCACTTCCACTCAGCCTCAAGTGAAGTAAACTGGTGATTTGGTCTTGGTTGTTTTACCTTAAAAGGAATCTTCACGTCGTAAAGCTGTAATATCATTTTTTGCCAAAGTGGGGTGAGAGGCCCTCGTGGTATAACTGTGACAGGAACTGTCCATACAATAGGCGGTTTCCTCAGGTACTTTGCAAGCTCGATATAGCGTAAGTAAAAGCGTGCGTTGCCTTCACCATAGCCAAATAATTTTCCGATGTTGTCGGTTTCAAAAATGAGCTTTTTATCAGGGTCTTCGTTGAGCTTGAGAAACGCTTGCTTGTCGATTAAAAATACCGCGTGAGGGTTTTCATCATCATCCAAAACGCGCAGCGAAAATCTTGTAGAATTTCTAAAAACCAGTTTTAAATACTGAATGAGTTTTTGCTTTTTTTTCGGATCCAAGTCAAGTTCGTAATCTGAAAATTCTTCAAGTGATAAAGGCTTTGCACCAACGATAGTGAAGCCTAGATCAGAAGTGAGTATTCTGCGGAAATGTTTGAGAAAAAATTGCCGATCTTCAGATGGGATCAATGCGAGCTTCGAGGGTTCGTAAGATAAAAAAGATCGCTGTATGGCAAAGCAAATACCAACGATAGCTAAAAGTGCTAACAAGAATTTGTATCGATGCATACAGCGTTCTTTATAAAAAATGGCAGCGGCTGAGCCACTTCCTATCTTGCGTTAGGATGTTTGTCTTTCATGTGCTGGCTAAGTAGCTTCGATGAAGATGTAGTAAACCCACACTCGAAACATCGCCATGCTTCTACCTTATCTCTTAGTAAATCATCGCTTAGAACATAATAACCTTGCGCATCTTTTGCAAGATTCATGGTTCCAAATATGCCTTCAGGCAATTTTACTGCAATGCATTCTTTGTGAATTCGAACTTGTTCAGGTTTCACATAAATTTTCTGCCCTTCAACTCTTGTTGCAGTTGCAATAAGAGAGCCTGAAATGGCTGCTACGGTAGCTAACAATAAGATAGAACTTTTGAGTTTCAACTTCATAGATCACCTACAAAAATAAAGTGTTCAAAAGCATCCACTGATGCTTCGTGAACAAGGTACACCTACCTCTTTGATTTAGCAATAAAAAATTTTGTATTGCAATTCAAAGAAGTAGGCGTATTTTCATCTTACAGGTCACAGCCTGAGCTTTCGCTCAGGTGAGACCATCTACTCAATCCTTGGGTATTTTTCTGAGTTGCATCCTTAATTCAGCCAGCACCTCATCACATTCCTTTTCCTTTTTCCGGGTTTCTTCTATTTCTTTTTTCTTATGTCCGGGCCCATTCCAGACAGTAAGAGGACCTTCACCGTAAAATTTTTTGCAATCTTCTTTGATTTTTTCACATTCCTTTTCCTTGTCTCTGATTTGTTTGACAAGATCTTCTCTTTTTTGACTCATAATTTTGCCTCCTTTAAAATTTGAGGGCGCCAGAAATATAGTGTAAGGAGCGTATTTCTTGGAAGCAATTAGCACTATTCTTTAGTAAGTGCTAACTTGTGATCTTTCGAGCTCTTCTGCTCTCGGTATTAGCTCATATGAATCTCTCTAAGCTTGCTGCCTCGCCTTAAAGCGAGGCGGCAAGCAAAACCGGTACCGTTACCGTTACCGTTGGACTTTTTCTGGGCACATATTTTTCCTTCTAATAATTGTTTGAAAACAGTTGCACCTTATCATAAAAACTCACATTTTACGAAGTGAATTAGCATCCATAAAAACTAAGCGGTACACCATTAATTTTTGACCATTTTCAAACGATTGCAATATGAGATTTTCTATGCTTCCTGCTTCACTTCAAAAAAGACGACAAACCAAACGTATGTTACTGTAGTAGTCCTGCCGTAATACATGTTTTGGGACTGAGTGCCTTTTGCATGGGCAGCTGAACATTTGCGCTGGGCGATGGCACGCTCTTAGAAGTAAGCCTAGCTCTCCTCTCAACTACATCTTCCCATAAAACTGCAGCTAGACCAAGGAATGCTGGTGTCTGAAAAAAATGAACATCCCCTTCTAAACTTTGCTCTCTAAACCAAAATCGATTATTCCATTTTGCATCTGCGCTACTCAGCTTTTTTGATAGCTCCGTACTCTGTTTTTTTCCTACAGCACCGGTACTTTCAAGAAGTGCAAGATACTCACTATCCCATATAGTAAGGCCATCTTTTGTGAAAAACTGCTCATCAATTGCAACCAGTGTATTGGAAAGGTTAACAATACTGAGATATGGATCATAAGAAGCTAAGTGATTTCGCCTTATACGCTTTGCAAAATTTGCGGGCAGTGAAAATTTTTCATCAAATGCGAGACATGCTTTCATAAATTCTCGTGCCAACATGTCCACTGCCTGCTCATTTTTTAATGCTTCCTTATCAAGCTGTTGTAAGG
>JAHFTM010000040.1 GCA_023269335.1 Chlamydiia bacterium | reverse complement strand
CACTCTCCCGTAAGGCAAGCGCCAACTTCATATGGGCAAGCATCTCGACAATCTTTGCCTTCTCCTAGAGATAGCGATGCACCAAGACGCCAAGAATATCGTCAAGACTATCGTTCAGACCAAAGAGGGCAGCCTTACCAGCCAACGCCATTTAAGCCAAAACCATTTGAATCAAGGCCGCCGCAAGGGCAAGGAACAGAGAAAAAATTGGAAGGAGAGCAGCAGGTTAGAGGTGACTTTAAACCGAAAGAGTTCTCATCACCAGCTACGCAATCAGCAAATCCAGCGCCAGCGCCATCTCCATCAGGCTACCAGGGGTCTCGTCCTCAGCAATCAGGGTATCAAGGATCTCGTCCCCCGCAATCAGGATATCAGGGCTCTCGTCCACCACAATCAGGATATCAGGGCTCTCGTCCTGCGCAATCAGGCTACCAGGGATCTCGTCCTCAGCAATCAGGGTATCAAGGGTCTCGTCCCCCGCAATCAGGATATCAGGGCTCTCGTCCTCCGCAATCGGGCTATCAGGGTACACGACCACCTTATCAAGGAGGACAGCAATATCCTCAAGGGCCTCGTCCGCAAGGACGCCCTGATGGGAGATTTCCTCCACGGCATGAGGGAGGCTATCCACCGCGCGAAGGTGGTCCATACCCAAGACGCGAAGGTGGATCAATGCCACCCCGTGATTTTGGTAGAGATTCGCTTGCTCGGCACTTGCCGCCAAATATCAAAGATGACTTTCCGCAAAGAAAAGAATCTGATTTCAAGACGCGTGAAGCACGTCAACCGGATGAGGTAAAAAGAGCGCGTGGACCTTTTGAAGATCCAGCTTCCAAGCATAAAGGCAAACAAAAAGACGCAATGCAGCAAAAAGCGATTAAGAAACCTGAAGAAAAGGTTTTTGATGCGCGAGCAAGACATGGTTTTGTTTCTACAGATGAGGAAGAGGGCGGAGCGTGGAGACGAAGACGATCAAAAGCATTCGTTCAAAAAGTGACTCAAGAGATTGTCCGTCCAAGTAAAATAAAGGTTAGTCTGCCAATCAGCATTAAAGATTTAGCCTCTGAAATGAAGTTGAAAGCCTCTGAGTTGATCTCAAAGTTGTTTATTCAAGGTATTGTTGTGACTTTGAATGACTTACTCGATGATCCAACTGTAGTGGCCATCTTAGGTGATGAGTTTGGTTGTGAAATTATAATTGATACTGCGGAAGAAGAGCGTATTCGCATTTCCACAGTGAGTACTCGCGAAGAAATTGCTGCCCAAGATGTGTCACAACTTATTTTAAGACCGCCAGTTGTTGCCTTCATGGGTCACGTAGACCATGGCAAGACGAGTCTTATCGATGCCATTAGAAAAAGTAACCGCGCTGCAAAAGAAGTGGGAGCGATTACTCAGCATATTGGTGCATTTAAGTGTACAACGCCACAGGGTAATCTGACGATCCTCGACACGCCTGGCCATGAAGCCTTTACTTTAATGAGAGAAAGAGGCGCTGGAGTTACAGATATCGTAGTATTGGTGATTGCTGGTGATGATGGTATTCAAGAGCAAACAATAGAAGCAATTAAGCAAGGTAGAAACGCGAAGGCAACCATTGTAGTTGCACTTACAAAAAGTGATAAGCCTAACTTTAATCCAGAACTTGTCTTTCGTCAGCTTGCCGACCAAGAGCTACTGCCAGAAGAATGGGGTGGGCAGACAATTGTAGTGCAGTGTTCTGCTGTCACAAACAAAGGTATTCCTGAGCTTTTAGAGATGTTGGCTTTACAAGCAGAAGTACTTGAATTGAGAGCTAACCAGACACAACGTGCTCGTGGAGTTGTTATCGAATCTGAAATGCAGCAAGGACTTGGCTCGGTGGCTACGGTGCTTGTATTGAATGGAACGCTCAGATTGGGTGATGCACTTGTATTTGGCGATAAGTGGGCGCGTGTGAAAACTATGCGCGATGAGATTGGTCAAGAGCTTATCGAAGCTGTACCTTCTACGCCTGTGCAAATTACAGGGCTTTCAGGCTTGCCAGAAGCAGGTGAAGAGTTCATTGTAGTTAAAAGTGAAAAAGAAGCACGTGAGATTGCTGAAGCGAGACAAGAGGGTAAAAGACAGACTGGTTTTCAGGTGAAGAAACGTCATTCTCTTGAAAGTTTGATGGAAAATGCTAAAAACATGCCGAAAAAGATGTTTACGCTTATTTTGAGAGCGGATGTTCAAGGTTCTTTAGAAGCACTTGTCAAGGCGCTTGAAAAGATACAGTCAGATAAAGTTGAGTTGAATATTATTTCACAGGGTGTAGGTCAAATTTCGGAATCTGATGTACAGCTTGCTGCAACATCGAAAGCTTGCATCATTGGTTTTCACACTCAGGTAGAAACGCATGCAGAGCTTATGATTAAAGAGCTTGGTGTAAAGGTTCTTTTACACAACATCATCTATCATGTAGTCGACGTTGTAAGAGAAGAAATGAAGAGTATGCTCGACAAGCTTGCTGAAGAGGTAGAAAAGGGTAAAGCCGAAGTAAAAGCTATCTTCAAAGCATCTCTGCTTGGTGTGATTTCAGGTTGCCAGGTGACGGAAGGTAGTATTATGCGCAATTGTCAAATACGCGTAAGACGTGGCAAAGATGTGGTTTTCAAAGGGCCTATTGCTTCCTTAAAGCGTGTTAAAGAAGATGTGAAAGAAGTTCAAAAAGGTATTGAATGCGGTATTCTTCTTTCAGGATACAATGACACTCAAGTGGGCGATATTCTGGAAGCTTTTGATATTATCTACGTAGCACAAGAACTATAAAATTATGACAAAAAGAACAGTACGTTTAAATTCACTTCTTAAAGAAGTGATCTCAGAAGTAATCCACAGAGATCTTCATCACGTCCCTCATGTGAATGAATTTATAACGATTACAGCAGTGGATATTACGAGTGATCTTTCATATGCTAAGGTATTTGTAAGTGTCATTGGTGATCAAAAGCAAAAAAAATTGGCTGTACAGGCTCTTCAAGAGAAGGCAGGTACGATTGCTAGGATGTCATCAAAAAAAGTGGTCATGCGTCATTTCCCAGAGCTCACGTTTGAAATTGATTCAGGTCTCGAAAAACAGCTGCATATGGAAGAAGTTTTTTCTAAGCTCTCTCAAGAAAGAGAGAAGCGTCCTTCTTCAGATGATGCACCTTCTGATGACCATCTTTTAGATGAATAGTATGGCGATAGAAGGAATATTGCTTGTCGATAAGCCTGCCGGCATGACTTCATTTTCAGTAGTGCATGTATTACGAAAACGTTTGGGTGTCAAAAAAATTGGCCATACAGGCACTCTAGATCCATTTGCTACTGGCCTCCTGGTCATGCTCATAGGTAGAAACTATACAAAAAGAGCTGATGAGTTTTTACAAGATGGTAAAGAATATCTTGCAACTTTACGACTTGGCATTGAGACAGATAGTTTTGATTCCGATGGCAAAGTTGTAGCTACTTCCGATGCAAAACCTCTTTTGGAAGAGCTTCAAGAGGTGATTTGTCACTTTCAAGGTAAAATTGAGCAAATTCCGCCAATGTTTTCTGCAAAAAAAATAAATGGTAAAAGGCTTTACGAGATGGCACGCAAGGGTGTTGTGGTAGAGCGTAAAAGTTCTCTCATTGAAGTTTCGACAACTTTAGTGCGCTACGAATATCCTGAAGTGGATATCCATATCAAATGTTCCAAGGGTACCTATATCCGTACAATAGGCCATGAGATAGGTAAGCTGTTAGGTTGCTTGGCATATGTTTCAAATTTAAGGCGCTTGCGTTCTGGGAAATTTAGTATAGACGAGAGCCTTTCTTTAGAGAAGATTAAGGATCCAGCAACGGATGTGCAGGGGTTTTTAATTCCATGAAACTGTTAAAAGAATTTGTGCCCTATACCGTTACGTCAAAGCCATGCGCTTTTTTGTTTGGAAATTTTGATGGTGTTCATTTAGGGCATCAATTTATTTTCCAAAAAGTAATCAATCTTGCAAAAGAGCACAATTTGCAATCAGTCATCCTTACCTTTCAGAATCATCCGGCAGAGATTTTACGCCCCCATAGTGTTCCAAAAAGGTTGATAGCCGCGCAAAAAAAAATCGCTATGATTGAGAGTTTCGGTTTTGATGTTGTCATTGATTTGGCTTTTACCAACTCGTTAGCAAATCTTACAGCTGACGATTTTTTTTTAAAGCTGCAAGCTATGTTGCCCTTCCACTATTTTGTAGCTGGCATTGATGTGGCGTTTGGTAAAGATCGGAAAGGCAATAAAGACTACCTTTTAGCTAAAGCCAAAGAAATTGATTTCAAACTGCTATTCTTAGAAAAATTTACGGTAGATGGGATCACTGTTTCTAGTAGTGCCATCCGCACATTGATTCAAGAAGCAAAATTTTATGAAGCTGAAAGATTACTTGGACGGCCCTACAAGCTTATTTGTAAAGTGATTTCAACAGAGCCAAAGCTGATCGTAGATGCGGATGGATTTGCGTTGCCCCTTAGTGGAAAATACCAAGCTATTTTGCGAAAAGAAGAAGCTGATGAAAGCCTTTCATACAAGGCTGAGGTGCAGATTTTGGCAAATGATCTTTTAGAGATAACGATAACAGATAAAGTCAGTTTAGGTGCCTGCAAATATATTGAGGTGCAGTTTGAAAGCAGCTCTTGTATCAAAAAAATTGCTCATCGTGTATAAACCAAAATTCATGTTGATAGTGAGGAATGATGGAAAAAAATAAAATTAAAATTGCTCCTTCAATTTTAGCAGGAGATTTTGCCCATATTGCTGAAGAAGCAAAACGGGTGGAAGAAAGTGGTGCTGACTATTTGCATGTAGACATTATGGATGGTCATTTTGTTCCAAATTTGACAATTGGTCCTCAGGTAGTTGCTGCAATCAATCGCTCGACAAATATGTTTCTCGATGTACATTTGATGATCTATAATCCATTTGATTTTATCGAGCGCTTTGCGGAAGCTGGCGCAGATAGGCTCACCATTCATTTTGAAGCTACAGAAGATGTCGAAGATACGCTTGCATTTATCAGGCGCTGCGGTGTCAAGGCAGGACTTGCTTTTTGTCCTGAAACATCCATGACTATGATTCCAAAATTTTTACCACTTTGCGATATGGTGCTTTTGATGACAGTGCATCCTGGGTTTGGCGGTCAAGCATTTATGCCAGATGTGTTAGATAAAATTCGCTTTACAAGAAATGTATGTAATGAGCTAAAAATTCGACAAGATGGCCTTGTGGCACAAAGCAAAGAAGAACTGAAGCTTCCACTTTTTGATATTGAAGTTGATGGCGGCATTACAGATGAAACAGCAAAAGAGTGTGCTGAAAGCGGAGCTAACATATTTGTTTCAGGGACCTATCTTTTCTCTCAGCCAGTTCTGAAAAAGGCTGTTTTGAGTATGCATACAGTCTGTCAAAAAAATTTTCGAGAGGAAGTTTTATTCATCGGGTCTGAAAAAGATGAGTAAATTTTAACCTTACTCTGGTATACTTACTTGTTATTCAAAAAAAGGTAAAGATATGGTGCAATCTAGCCAGTTAACACCGGGCAGTACAATTTCTATTAGTGGCAAGCTTTATCGCGTAGAATCTTCGGTCAAGGTTACTGTTCCTAAAGGAACGCCTTTCATTAAGACAAAACTTCGCGATTTGATCAGCGGTCAAGTGAGTGAGAAAAACTTTAAGCCGAACCAAGAAGTTGAAGAAGTGCAGCTCCTTGAGCATCGCCTTGAATTTCTCTACCCTGAAGGCAAGCAGTATCTTTTTCTAGATATTGGCAGCTTGGATCAGGTATTAGTTGCACTGAGCGTCATTGGTAAAAAGGTAGAGTATTTAAAAGAAGGTGTCGAGATTAAAGCTGCTTTTTATGGTGGTCAGATATTTTCTGTTGAGCTGCCGCAATATCTTGAGTTGATGGTTGTGAGTGTGGATACAGCAGGAGATAATCGTGGCTCGACAAGTTCAAAGGTTGCTCATCTTGAAACAGGGGCGAAAATTGAGGTTCCGCCATTCATTGAAGTTGGCGATATCATCAAGGTAAATACAGAAGATGACAGTTATATTCAGCGTGTTTAATTAGTGGGGAAATAATGGAAAACAAGCAGATCAATCAGCTTATGCTGGCAATGGGAAAAACAGGAATTACAGAGCTTGTATTGAAAAGAGAAGGATTTGAACTGCAGCTCAAGAGAGGGGAAAAGGCACTCATGCGCTCTTTTGATGGCTTTTCCGATAATTTTGAAGAGAACCCCATGCAAGTAGATTTTGAAAAACAGCGCGCACAGCATCCAGTCGTGTTGCAAAAAGAAGATGCAAAAGGCGTCTCAAAAAAGACAAATGCAAAAGAAGATGAGATGAGCATCTATGTCACCTCTCCGATGGTAGGAACAATTTATTATACCCCATCACCAAACGATCCAGCCTTTGTAAAAGTAGGAGATCGCGTAGAAAAGAACACGGTGGTTTGTATCATTGAAGCGATGAAGGTAATGAATGAAATCAAAGCTCAGGTATCAGGTGTTGTAGCTGAGATACTTGTAGAAAATGGTTCCCCAGTAGAATTTGGGACAAAAATTTTTAGGATTACACCAACATAATACGCCACTATGAAAAAAGTTTTAATCGCCAATCGTGGCGAGATAGCAGTACGCATTATTCGAGCCTGTCATGACCTTGGTCTGCAAACTGTAGCAGTCTATTCTCAAGCTGACAGCGAAGCATTACATGTGCTGCATGCAGATGAGGCCATCTGTGTGGGAGAAGCTCCTTCACATCGCTCTTACTTAAAAATTCCGAATATCTTATCGGCATGCGAAGTGACAAATGCTGACGCTATTCATCCTGGCTATGGCTTTCTGTCAGAAAATGCAAATTTTGCCTCCATTTGTGAAAGCTGTGGTTTGACGTTCATTGGGCCATCATCAACGGCGATTGCTCTCTTGGGAGATAAAGCAAAAGCCAAAGAAATTGCCAAAAAAGCAGGTTGTCCGGTAATTCCTGGCTCTGATGGCGTAGTTTCTAATGTCAAAGATGCCATTGAGATTTCCAAGAAATTGGGTTTTCCGATTTTCATTAAAGCGGTGGCAGGTGGTGGTGGCAAAGGCATTCGCATTGCGCACACTGAAGAAGAGTTTCACAAACACTTTTTAGCTGCACGTGCAGAAGCAGAAGCAAGCTTTAGCAATCCTGAAGTCTATCTTGAAAAAATGATTATGAATCCACGCCATATCGAAATCCAGATTATGGGTGATAAGTTTGGTAATTATGTCCATCTGGGAGAGCGTGACTGTACGATTCAAAGAAGACGTCAGAAGTTGATTGAAGAAGCTCCAAGTCCAGTGCTCTCATCGAAGCTTCGTCAAAGGATTGGACAGGCAGCCATTCAGATTGCTAAGACTGCCAACTATCATTCGGTCGGTACAGTAGAATTCTTGTTGGATCAAGATCAGAACTTTTACTTCATGGAAGTCAACACGCGAGTACAGGTAGAGCATACCGTGACGGAAGAGTTAACGGGTGTTGATATCGTGCGTCAGCAGATTTGCATAGCTAGGGGAGAAAAGCTGCCATTCGAGCAAAAAGATATTCAATTTGATGGTCACATCATTCAATTTCGCGTCAATGCTGAAGACCCTTTGCATAACTTTGCTCCTTCTCCTGGGCGTCTTGAATACTACGTCCCTCCAGGTGGCCCGCATGTGCGTGTAGATAGCGCCTGTTATTCCGGCTACACAATTCCGCCAAATTATGACTCAATGATTGCAAAGCTCATAGTCAAAGGTGTAGATCGCAATGCAGCGATAGCTATCGGCAAAAGAGCGCTTCGTGAATTTCATATTGGTGGCGTGAAGACAACCATTCCTTTCCATCTTGACGTGCTGGAGCATACGGCCTTTATAGAAGGCAAATATGATCTTGCTTATGTTGATGGACTTATTGCCCGCGGCTATCAGTTCGGCAAAGAAAAAGAAGAAAGCGAAGAAAAAGAAGAAAAAAAGTAGCCTTTGGTAATCTCAGATAGACTCATTGAATCATTCTAGAAGCCAAAATAAAATTTTTTTTACGTTTAATTTGAATTTGAAAGTGCCCGCGATTCATTGATCATGAATCTACTTATATTGTTAATAATAAACGACTTACAATAAGAAAAACCCCGGGCTTTTGAAATTAAAATTAATTTGAATAACGTTTGATTTAGGCTACTAATAGCAGCCTTTCATGGTAGGCCCTTTGAAGATAAGTTGACTTCTGTGAAGGTGAAACTAAAGATTGCTTTGAAAGAAGTAATCAAGGTATCATATTCATATTAAATATTTTATATTATCGCTAAAGGTATGTTAGGTAATTTTATGAACCCAATCAAAAATACAGAGACACAAAAGCCCAAAACTGCTCAAAAGGCAACAACGACTGAGTCTACAGAGCGCCGCCGTCCTGTTTCTAGTACTACATACTACTCTGAGGAGCGCAAAAGTAAATTTAAAGAGGCGATGAATAAAAATAGGCAGCCTGTATCACGTGAATCAAATGATGCAGATGAGGATGATGACCTAGATTATGACAGTCGTGGCTGTTCTCTTTTTGACCTTGCATCAAAAGCAAAGCCGATGCCAGAAATGGACCCTCAAATACAGCAAGAAATGGTTAAAACGCACTTTTCTTTTGCTGAACTTCAGAAGATGGAAGGTGACATTGAGGAGACTGAGCTAGCAATGGATGATGATGACGATGATGAAGCCAGCATAGGTGTAAAAATGCAAGAAGGTGATGCCTCACGCTTTGTCACGTCTCCTTATAGCATAAGGCCTGTCTCTCAGGTGAATGTGCGCTCGGCCCCCATAGATCAAACTGAAAAGACGACCGCTACAAAAAAATTACTTATGCAGCTTGTAGATGAACTTGCCACTTCCCTGAAAGTAATGGCAGCGCAAGATCGTCACGAGACATCCATTACCTTGAAGCATCCACCGATTTTTAGTGGAGTTTCACTCATTGTCACCGAATTTCAATCAGCTAAAAAAGATTTTAACCTTACCTTCTTCAATCTGACAAATCCTGAGGCCCGTGCCTTGATCGAAATGAAGCAAAACCAAGAAGCTCTACGCATGGCACTAAATGACAAAGGCTACAATTTACAGATGATCACGATTGAGCCGAAGATGGAAATCAAAGTAGCCAGCCCTACAGAAGGGCAAGCTTTGTCGCAAAATCAAGAGAAGCAGAAAGAAGAGAAAGACTTTACCGGCAAAAAGAAAAAATAATCCGTTTAGGTGTATTTGGTGCGGATGAGAATGGTCTTTGCCTTGAATAGCGAGGTTTCTTTCACTACAATTTCAATAGGTTCTATAAAGATCGTGTCATCGATTGCTGGATTGCGGCTGAGCGTTTGCTCGATAAGCTCTGAAAATGTCTTACAGCCTTGATCTTCAAGATGCATTCCATAGGCTTCATTAAAGTCTGTAATTTTAGTCTCTGCCGGAAAGGTCTTTTCAAGATAGGTCAGCCTGGATGTTTTGTCTCCTTCTGTTCCAATAGCAGTCTCGGTACTGAAAAGCTCTTCAAAGAGATCATCCAGAGTAACCGTGCCGATACCACGTCCAGCAGTATCTAAGACCACAGCAAGAGGCAGCTCCTCTTCTTGAAGCCTTGTCAGCAGCTCAAATCCATGCGTGCTTTCTGAGACAAAGCAAGCAGGGCGCAAATAGTCGCTGACTTTTTTGTTGTCACTTGCATCGAGAAGGTCTTGCGGGAAGAGGACCCCGATTATTTTTTGCGGCAGCCGATGATAAACCAGAAGGTAGCGTGCTTCAGTTTTCTTAAAACGTTCACGAACAGATCCCACCTGTGTATGAGAAGAAATGCAGGTAGCATCTGTGAGCTTTTCCATGAGGAAGCTTGCCAGCTTTGTCCGCAGAGAAAATATGTTGCCGATAATAACATTAAATTGTGCATCAAAGTCCGCTGTAAGTCCTATTTCATGCTCTTCAATCAACTTTTGCAACTCATCACGACTGAAGAGTGATTTTCCCGAATCTTTTGTGCCTGTGTAGCGACTCAAGCGTGTGAAAAAGAAATCAACAATCTTTGTAATGGGACTAAGAATTTTCGCACTGAGGTACAAAAAAGGGATGCCCAA
>JAHFTM010000251.1 GCA_023269335.1 Chlamydiia bacterium | reverse complement strand
AGTAGCATTCGGTAATATTTGGACATTTTGCCTCTTCACAACCTGTGTGAAGATGTTTTTGTTTGATTTGAGACTGGGAGACAAAAAGCGTTCCCCCTTTTGGAAGCTTGCGATGCAGCCAAGCAGGAAATTTTCCTTGTGAGATAATTGGAAGCTTGTTTGTGGTCACCTTAGGGGTGTTATCAAAAAGTTCTTGATGTGTCATGATTTTTTGACAACTGGTGGAAAGTGTAGTGGTATTCCTCTAGCTATAAAACTGGCTTCCATCCAGCTTTCAGCAAGGGTAGGGTGCGCGTGGATGGTGTCAGTGATGCATTCGATAGTCAGCTCGTTTGCAATGGCGTACGTCATGCAAGAGATCAGGCTTGAAGCATCTGCTCCGACAATTTGAGCGCCTAAAATTTGCCCTGTCTCGGTGTCTATGACAACCTGAGCAAAGCCTTCCGTTTCTTTTGCAGCTTGTGCTTTTCCAAGAGCTGATAAGGGGTAACTTGCCCGCTTGGCACTATAGCCGCGCTTTAAAGCCTGCTCAAGATTCATGCCTACAGTGCCGATTTCAGGATGGGTAAATATGACCCCCGGTATGGCATCATAGTCCATGTGCAGTCTTTCTTCTTCGTTCAAGATGTGACTTGCAGCAACAAATCCTTGGTGTGTAGCTACATGGGCATACATTGCCTTAGCTGTGATATCACCGATGGCATAGATGCCTGCAACGTTAGTTTGCATGCACTCATCTACTGGGATCATTCCCTTATCGGTGACAACGCCTGCCTTTTCAAGGCCAATATCGGCAATGTTGAGTGATCTGCCAATGGCAACGAGTGCCAAATCAGCATCAATTTTCTTCCCATCTTTCAAGAGCACTGAAATGCCGCCCTCATTTTTTTGTATCTGGCTGACAAGTGCACCTATCTGCAGGTGAATGCCCCTTTTCTGAAAGGACTTAGTAAGAAAATTAGAGAGTGTTTCACATTCCAGCGGCAAGAGGCGATCTAGTGCTTCAATGAGACTTACTTCCACGCCAAGCTCAGCATAAAGTGAGGCAAACTCACAGCCGATGACACCGCCACCAACGATAGCCATTTTTTTGGGTAGCCGTTCAAGCTGTAAAATTGAGGTTGAAGAGTGAATGTATTTACCGTCAAAGGCAAACGCAGGAATTTCTTTTGGCTCTGATCCTGTAGCGATAACAATACTGTTAGCACGGATCAGAGCATTGTCTTTTCCTATCACTTTAAGTGTATTTGGCGAAGTAAATTTACCAAAGCCACAAAATAGGTCAATGCGATTTGCACGTACAAGACCTTCAAGGCTTTTTTGTAGCTTATGGACAATTTCATCTTTTTGCTTTGTCATGTAGCCAAAGTCAATTTTCACATCTTTTGCTACGATGCCATATTCATGAGCCGCTTTTACGTGGTGAAGAACTTCAGCATTGGCGATTAATGTTTTCGTGGGGATGCAGCCGCGGTTCAAACAGGTGCCGCCAATGTCTTTTGCTTCAATAAGGGCAACTTTTTTTCCGTTTTGAGCAAGTTTGATCGCTGTGGGGTAGCCGCCTGGGCCTGCGCCTAAAATGGCGACGTCATATTCTTTTTCTTCCATCTGATGCCTTTCCCTTACTTATAATAGTCCATAAAATGGACCAAAACTATTGTCCAAAGTTGTAAATATAGTATAGCGCATTGCAATAAATGTGTACGAGGGTATTTTGCATCGCACAACCATATAGATTCAAAATATCTTAATCTATTTATTAATTATCGATTCATTGTATAATCACTAACATTTATAAATTAATGTAGGTAAAGATGATTATTGGGAGTGATTTTTTTATTTCAGATTATGCTGATGAATCGATGCCGGTGAGTCCAGTGCCCAGGAGAAGTTGTTTGCGTCAGCAAGTCCCGACCAACTCTTCTAGTTCTTCTGCTACTGAGCCAAGCGTAAATAGTGAGGAAGAGGTAAGAATCAAAGCCTTCTGTGAAGGCTTACTTGAAAAAATAGAAGTGTCTTGCACAGATCTTTCTTGTCTTGCGAAAAAAGATGGTTTTAATCCTCCGTTGTCTAGAGAACGAGCGGTTGAGAGACTCATGAATATGTATAGAGCAGGTAATCTTGAAATGGGAGCTCTTTCAACAGATGTAGTTGCAACAAGGGTGAAGTTCGCTGAGACAGCGATCCATTTTTCGTGTGATAGAGATGAAGTTATTGAGAACATAGATCCTACAAAACAACAAAATACATGTGAGATAAAACCTGATCGAAATCAGGGCATTCCGATGAGGCCGCTAAGTGGTCCGCCTCTCACATTTGAGATGCTCATTGACTATATGATAGAAAACTATACTATTACTGAAACCCACGTTCTAGATGCGTTCACTCATCAATTAAACATGCAAAAGGAGGGGAATGGGCCTCCTCTTGAGATGAGAGAGTTTTTCTCTTTTGTAGGCTGTTTTGATGACGCTCTTTGTGAAACTTTAGAGACTATGATGAAAAATGAAGTAGATTCACCATTAGAAACGCTAATACAAATTTTCTTAAAAAAGGTGGAGTCTCATTCATCAGATGAAGTAACTTCTCCGGATTCAGGACCTGAGGTCAAGTACTATAGTGCAAGATTGACTGCAATTTTCAGCGATGAGGATGTTGTTTGCGTGCTTGAAGAATTTTTCACGCAGCAAATTTTAAATATGATGAAAGAAGGGGGCTAGGTAATAAAATGACAATAGAGGCTAAAGTTGTTTTTAAAAGTTATGATGATGAGTTGACAGCAGCACTACAAGCATCTCTTCAGGCGGCTCCGGTAGTTCAGCTTAAAAAAAGTTGTTTGCGTAAACAAGTAGCTCCACTACCAAATCTATCCTCTACACCAGCTCCAGTCGCCAGTTCTTCTTCTTTTTTAAATAATTTTTTCAAATCTCTATTTTCTTCTAATACAAACAAGCCTATAGAAATAGTTGCAAAAAAGGTATCGTTTAAGGTCAAAGCTGTTCGTTTTGAATGCAATAGCATTGATGCGATCACTCAAATACAAAAAGAGCCCCAAAGCACGCTTGAAACAAAACCGGATCGTAATCAGACCGCGACATTTCGCACTCGCCTTCAGAATAGGCAAAGTTATTCATTTAAAGAGCTCTTGGAATACGTAGATAACAACCATGTACTGACTGAACACTACTTACAGAAAGCTTTCGTTCAATG
>JAHFTM010000250.1 GCA_023269335.1 Chlamydiia bacterium | reverse complement strand
TGAACTTTCCAACGTCAATACTCCAGCAAACCTCACTCAACTTCTTGTCATCATGGATCGCGATCAGGTCATCTACGTAGGCTCCAAAAAAGACATTGTGGATATGGGCTCTGTAAAAGAGCTTCTCATGAAGCAAATTCAGTCAATGAAAGCACAAAACCCAAAATGCTCACCCACCGTTGTCTTGAATGTTGATAAGCGCGTAGACTATGGCGCTTTCTTACGTCTTTTCTCTACGGTGCAGGAATGCTCGCCTCATATTAGGCTCTCTTATAAACCCGTGACAACTAGTTAGTATGCTAAAGCTTGAGCGAACAGATGCTACTCAACAAGTAGAGATACGAATCAACGAAAAAAGATCCTTTTTCGATCGTCACTTGCGGCAAGCATTTACCTATTCACTCCTCTTCCACGCTCTTTTATTTGGCCTGTTCCGCATTAAGTTCTCACAAATACATGAAACAGCTGAAGCGTTTAGGCCCGTTCAGGTCGCAGTTGATAATGAGAAAATCGAAGAAAATGCCCAACAAGCCATTGCAGAAGTAGCTGACACTCCTATAAACTTAGCTCCACACAGCACTCAAGCTCTCCTTGCCCGCTCTTGGCCTTTTAATTTTGATCAGGCTTTAAGTTCAGTTTTGCTCTCTCCCAGCAGCGATGCTTATGAAACTGAAGATGTCATTGAGTCCTCTGAGATGCTTCTGCAAGAAAGCGCAAAACTTGATCAGTTAAAAATACGCTTTTCAGAACATGTTTATCCCCTCACACTCAAACTATCCAAAAAACTTAGCCGCCTGCAGCTCATCGAAGATGGCCATGAGCTTTTTAGACTAAAAGCAAAAACACTGGCAGATGCACATCTTTTACTTGCCACAACCTCTTATCCTATAAGTTACAAAGTGCATATCTTAGGAAAAACTGGCAAAGTGATACTCTGGGATAGAAAAAAGGAGCTCATTGACAAACAACTCCAAGAATATGCTGATAAAATCGTTCAAACTCTGACCTTCGAACCCTTTGCAGAAGATGAAATCAAAGGGAGAATTCAAATTATTTTTAAATGTGACGGCCAAAAAATACAGGAATTTTTACAATGATTGAAGTTGGCCCAGATACAGCATGCATGCTTTATTTAGCCGCCTCTCTTTTAGCTGTAATCAGTATCTGGCTTTATCAACATAAAAAATCTAAGAAAAAAGAGATTTTGACTTTCCAGACAAAACACTTTATTTGTGATTTTTGCACAGCCTCTTACCTTGAAAGTGCTACAAAAGCGTATACTCGTTGCCCACAATGTGGTTCTTTAAATACAACAAAGAGGTGAACGTATGCTCATTTCTGGCACTACCCTTATACAAGTCACCTATTTTGTAGCTAAATCTATCAAAAAAGTTGTTCAAAACACACTTGGAGCAATTTTCACAAACTGCATGGCCTACATTGCCTCACAAGACCCGCAAAAAATAAGCGCTCTTGCTCTTACGCAAAAAGCACTTAAAGCCCTAAAAACCACTCCACTCACGCTTACAGAAGTAAGAAAAGCGGAGCAAACCCTTACAAAGCTTGTGCCTGCATTTTTTTGTCCTCTTACAAGTGACTTACTTACTGAAGAAGAGGTTATTTTTCAAAAAGAAGGCCTAGCTGGAATCAACCGTAAACTTCTCTCGACACAAGAGATGCTCTGCACTTCACTGCGCTGCAATCTCTTCCAAACTACACCTCAAGAAGAGACAAAAGAAGACACCCAGCGAATTGCTTTTCTTACATCGCAACTTTTTCGCTTGTATGACATCTTTTACAAGCTAAAAAACCCGGTCGAAGTAAGTGACTGTGAACCTTTTCTTCAGCTTCAAAATACTACTTATGTCAGTCAAAGTTCTCATCAAAAAAATGCGATGGAAGAAATCCCTGCCTATCTACACTACTTTGCTCATGCACTTGATTCAGACAAGCAAATAGATGAGATAAACATGACTGATGATCTAGGCGATGATGCTGGAAAAAGACTGTATGCTAACTTGCTTTCTAGCTATGTTAAAACACTCATACACTGTACAGAAAGTATGTTTTTGAGCAGATCCTTTGAAAAGCTTGATGCATTGGCCTTAAAAGCAGTCTTCTTTGAAGTGGCCAAAAAACTTTTGAACCTTCATCAATTAGACCCACAAGAGAGGCTCTATCGCTGGAGAGAACGAGTGGTGTATGATCCACAAATGGACTTTGCCAAGTTTACATCTTTAGCCTCCTTTTTTCAAGAAAGAAGCGAAACGCAAAAAAGTGAACTTTTTCAAGAAATAGCTCATTTACTGCTGCGATGGGATCACAACTTTAATAAAGCACACAGATTTTTTCAAAGACGTCATTGGGAAGTTTTAAAATCTTGTGGCGTGCACGTCTGTCCACCAGCAAGTCAAGTGCCCCCTCTTTTAGAATCCTTCTTTCAAAAGCTTGAACAGCATCTCAAAAACGAAAAGCTGCATCCCTTCCAAGTGGCAAGCTTTATTCTTTACTCGCTTTGTAAAATCCATCCCTTCGATAAAAATAATGGTGTTTGTTGCCGTCTCTTTATGAACCTGTATCTCATGCAAAAAGGGTTTGTTCCTATCATCCTTTTTAAAGAAATTGATTGGTTGGCTCTTTTTCAAGAAGAGGACTTTGAAGCAGCGTGCTGTGCCTATTTAGACAAAACTATTCAAGAGGCAAAACAAAACCTTGAAAATGGATCCTTGCCAAACATACTGAATCTTTTTGCTTGGCAGGGCAATTACACAAGTTTTATGGGTCCTTTAGATCGCGTTGATTCTTAATTTTTAGCTCTATAATTAAATAATGTATATAGAACTAAATTATCAAATCATATATAACTAGCGTGCCATTTGCCTAATAATTTATTGTTAAGGATGTATTAAGATGACAGTAATACCTTATACACCTAATCCATTCCTTCTTGCATTTGAAAGATTACCCCACATACAAAAACCTAAGCCCGACGCGCGGGCAGAAACCATTGACTCCGAACGTCAAGTAAAACGCCCAAAAATTGCAGCTGCTGACCCATCCCTTTCTCCAGGACTTCCATCTCCTCAAACTTTTTTTCCATTTTTTTCTTTTTCAATGCTGACAAGCTTCTCTTGCTATAAAAGCTCTGGAGAAGCAACCTTCTGTCCCGACTCTTATCACATCAAGACGCCAAACCTCATTACTGAAGATTTTCTTAC
>JAHFTM010000039.1:6072-10269 GCA_023269335.1 Chlamydiia bacterium | reverse complement strand
TGTTGCGACAAAAAGATTGATTCCCTGGATTGCTGGGCTTGTTGTGCTTGTTTTATCACTCAGTATGCTCTATCGGGTCATTGCACCCTCAAGCCACACAGCAGTCAAAATGCTGATCTCATTTGCTCTGGCTGTTATCATAGGCTTAGCTACCTACTTTTTTACCCGTAAAATTCGTCCGAAAGAGGTGGTGGCAAGCACTCCGCCATATGATCCTCAACTTTTGCTGGACGTGGAAAAGGCAAAAAAGCAACTTTTGAAAGCCAAAGAAACTTTGACCGGTGAAGAGCGCTTTCGCATCAATGACATCGTGCAGGATATCGATTCCTTCTCTTTTGCCATTAAATTAAAAGACCATCCTGAACGAAGAAATACAGAATTTTTCTGGGTAGAAAAGATTTTTGGCTATTTGCAGATTTCAAGTGCTTGCTTAATGGCTTTTGCCCATGGATCAAATGATGTCTCCAATGCTATTGGTCCTATGGCTGCTATCATATCTACTCTCAAGCAGCACTACTATTTTAGCCAAAGTTCCGCCTTTCCCATTTGGGCACTTGTCTTAGGCGGAGCGGGCATTGTGCTGGGACTTGCTACCTGGGGCTGGCGCGTCATTGAAACAATTGGCAGACGGATTACAGAGCTCACACCGAGCCGCGGGTTTTCTGCGGAGTTTGGCGCTGCCCTCGTTATATTACTTGCCTCTAGAATGGGATTCCCGATTTCCACCACACACACACTTGTAGGCAGCGTCTTTGGTGTAGGTCTAGCTGGCGGCCTTAGCTCGTTAAATGCAAAGACGATCCGCGATATTTTGCTATCCTGGTTTGTGACTATTCCGGCAGGTGCTCTTCTTTCCATTATTTGTTACTACATACTTTCAGCCATTTTACCTTAAATATGTTGAATTTGGATTACTAGTAGTTCAAATTAAAATTAAGCTGAGGCCTAGAGGCAGCGCCTCCAAAAAACTCGTTGCCGCCACAACTTTATTTTTCTCACGACTTAGCTTTGGGGTCCATGGCGTTGTGTAGCGCATCGCCTACAAAAGCAATGCCGATGAGTAAAAGGGTGAGAGCTATTGCTGGCGGCCAGAGGAGTGCTGATTCTGCTGGAAAGGCAGCTCTGCCCTCGTCCATCAGCTCACCCCAAGAACAGGACTGCTCTTCACCGAGGCCTAAGAAGGCAAGGCCTGCTTCGCGTGTGATGGCACCCATCATGTCAAATGGCAAAAGGGCGATCACTGGAACGATGCTGTTAGCGAGAAGATGACCAAAGAGTATACGGCTATCTGAAAAGCCGAGTGCACGGCCTGCATCGACGTAAAGCATCTCGCGCTGGCGAAAGGTTTCTGCACGGACAAAGCGGAAGGAGCTGGTCCAAGAAAAAAGCGCAATAACTGTGATAATCAAAAAAATGGACTTCGTCTCTAGGAGCGCCACGATTAAAAGGAGCATAAAAAATGCTGGCATCGACTCCCACACCTCTACTAGCCTGCAGAGGATGATATCTACTTTTGCTCCATAAAAGCCTGAAATAAGTCCTAATGGAATGCCTATGGCAAGGGAGATGATGGTTGCTAAAATCCCTACAAAAAGTGAAATTCTAGCGCCAAAAATTAGCGCACTCATCAAATCTTGACGGTTGATACGCGAAAGATCTAAAAAGCCAAGCCTTAAATTCAAGGCTTGGTCACCGCCTGCATCATCTTGCCAATGAAAGGGCCTGACAAGCGGCATCTGAATATAACTAATTTTTTTTGTCTCTTGGTTCAGCCACTTTTCTTTATCCTGAATATAGCAAAGACGATTTTCTACCTCTTCAAAATCACGATTTTCCTGAGTGATCAACATCAGCTTTTTACCCTCTTCGGACGAAAGCTCTCTTCCAGGCTCCGACAGCTTTTTGCGAAGTGTCTCCTCTTCTTTTCTTCGCACATTATAGCTCTGAAGACCGTCTTGAACTATCTTTGTCAGTCTTTCTAGGTGATTTTTTATATGTTCTTGACTCACATTATACAGCGTATAGACCTGCTCTTGAGCAAGCTCATTCTGAATGTGATCGTTTTGCTTTTTTCGTAAATAGGCGTCAATAACCAGGTTTAGCTTGGCATACTGATTCATATACAAAAGATCATTTGCAAAGTTTGGGAAAGGATATCGCAAACGAAACGAAGCCTCTACATTTGCCTGTGCCTTTTCTTCCGAAAGTAATGCTTCTTGCTCTCTTTTAGCAAGTCTTGAATCATTTGCTGGATCCAGCGTGATCCACAGGCCGAAAAGTAAAAAAAAAGCACACACAATAGCTAAAGAACAGCCTAGATAAAACGCACGAAATGAACGAGGGACAAAACAAGCAAGAAGAAACAAAGGAAAACCAAAACCTAAAATATTAAAAAAAAGGTCGATGCCTTTTGAATAAAAAGAAGAGGAGAAATAGTAGCGAAAAAGTGGAAAATACCAATCGTTGCCAAAATGGACTGCTATGGGTTTACAAGAAGCTAAAAATGGAGCATAGAGGGCTAGAAGAATAAAAAAAATTAGAATAGTGCTGCCAAAAACGGCTGACTTTTTCCCCCAAAACTTCTTCCAAATATCTTGCCAATAGCTTCTATGATTTTCTCTCATCGATTTTTTTCTCCTAGAGAAATTCTTGGATCCAGACACATATAGGTGATGTCAGCTACCAGGTAGCCAACAAGGGCTAAAAAGGAGCTAGCCAGTGCTGAAAACATCATCACATTATAGTCACGGTCTATAATGGCATCGTAGAAAAATTTTCCAAAACCATGGATTTCAAAAATAGTTTCAATAATAATCGTCCCACCTAAAATCAGCCCTAAGGAGCCTGCAACAGAGGTGAGGATTGGAATGGCTGCATTTCTTCCTATATGAATGGCATACAAAGCAAAAGGCGCAACCCCTTTAGCTCTTGCTGTACGCACATAATCTTGATGCAGCGTATCTAAAAATATGGCTCTAGAAAGGCGCGACTGCATAGCTAAGCTTGCATATAAGATGGTAATTAAAGGTAGCGTAATATGCCGTGCCACATCTGCGACCCTCTGCAGACTGGTAAAGTTATTATAGATAGAATCTTCGCTTGAAAAACCACGAATGGGAAATGGATAATCGGTGAATGGATAATGGTGATGTAGCGCCACATGTTCAATAAGAAATGGTGCGACGACGAATACAGGCGTTGCATAAAAAAGTAAGAAAATGATGTTAGCTCCAATATCAAAGCTAGAATTTTTCCAGATAGCCATAAAAAGACCGAAGAGCTGGCATAAAAGGAAGGTAGCAAGCATCGGCAAAAGCGCTAAGGTAAGTGAGTATTTAAGACGCTTGGTAACTTCTGCCATCACAGAGCGGTTTGGATCTGATCTCAGCGAGCCAAAATCTAACTGTACTACACGCGACATATAACGAAAAAAACGCGTCTCGAAAAAAAAGATCTCTATCTTTTCAATAGTATCAGGAGTCGCTTGCAGATTTTTCTTATGTAACTCAAACCAGATTTTGAGGGCACTTGCCGATTTTTCAAATTGCGCCAGACTCTCGAATTGCACTCCACGTTGGTTATCTAAGAAAAAATTGTTTTTACCAAGTACATCATTTTCATCTTTTTGCTTTTGAGAGAGGTTAGCGCCGATATGAGAAAAACGTGTGGCCCCTCTGATAAAATAAAAGAATGCTAGCCTTCGTATTTCTAAGGGCTCCTTTTGATCTGTCATGATTGCTACAAGACTTGCAAGGACATAACGTGCCTGATCACCTGTCAGCACTTTTAGCTTGGAGTACTCTTTTGCCGAAAGTGCTTTACCATTTTTAAGCTCCTTTTTTGAAGCGATCATCTTCAGCTGATCTAAAACCTCACCTTCGGTTACCCAGGGCCAGCTGTTGAACAAGATGGGCAAGGTCAAGCCGAAAAATTCTCGAAACTGTAAATAGCGCTCATCAAGCCCTTGCGCTTGAGCTACACCTACGCTCCTTGACGCTTCACCTCCTTTTCCTACCTCTGTCAAATAGGCCGGCTCACCCGGAGCTAAATTAATAAGGCAAAAGTTAGCTAGGACGATGAAGAACAGCGTCACCGGTAAAAGAAGTACTCTTTTTAAGATATACTGAATCATATCTTCTGGGACTCGATTTTCCATCCATGTTCAAGTGAGGGCTTTTCAACATCTGCCCCGGGAAT
>JAHFTM010000039.1:0-6062 GCA_023269335.1 Chlamydiia bacterium | reverse complement strand
CTCTTCTTCATTTGACTCCACTTTCAGCTGCTCAATGATGGCATCTACTTCGGGATTAGCAAAGCCGACTGTATTAGATGAGCCCTTTAACTTAGCCCCCTGTGAGTGCCATTCCTGCTCAGGATCTTCTGGTGGTGTGCCAAGCTGCCAGGCAAGAAAGTAAGCATCAAAGCTTTTATCATCGGTTATTGCAGAAAGGTCAGCTAGGTCTACGCCATTTAATTGACAATCAATGCCAATCTGCCTGAAGAAGGTGCTAATAAGCTCCACATTGGCACGGGTGGTAGGATTTTTGATATAATAAGTCAATGAAAAATGAAAAGGTACTCTTTTACCATCAATTTCTTTGTCGATGATGCCATCACCATCCGAGTCATACCAGCCCTCTTGACGAAGTATCCGTTTTGCCTCGTCCGGATCATAAGGATAGGGCTTTATGGATGAATTGTAGGCTGATGACAGGCAAAAAAATGAGCCTGTAACCGGTACACCTTGACCATTTAAATTTTGCTGGATCAGTCGTTTTGTATCTACTGCCATAGAAAGTGCCTGACGCACTCTTTTATTTGAAAAAAGAGGCTTACTCAAATTCCAAGCGACAAAAGAGAAGACGCGTGCCAGATAATCGATGCGCTTAATTTCGTGACCAAGCTTTGCTTCACTTTTGTAAAAATCGGATTTCATAAAACGATCCAGCTCAACCAGATTTTGCGGTGAAAGTTCGCACGCATCAATTCTTTGGGACATAAAATCACGCCAGATAGCATCAAAGCTCTCAAGTAAATTGACCTCCATTCGTTGGAAAAGAGCATAGTTTGGCTTATAATACTCGGGGTTGCGACGAAAGCGAATTTGTCTGTCATCTGCGCCATCGAAAATCCAGCCACCACAAGAGACTATGATACGTTTTGCAAAATGGTTGACAAACTGCTGCGCCCAAAGCGAGCTTTTTTGATAAAAATCTTTTTCCTTCTCTTGCTCCTGACCATCTTTAAAAATCTTTGTACCGTCAGCTTGATAAGTAAAGACAAAGCAGGGTAACGGCTGTAAAGAGGCAACATTTCTCAAGGCCATATAGGGCAATTTATAAGTCGTCACTCCATTTTTATCAGTAACAGGAATGTGCCTGTAGTTGATAACAAACGTGTGATCATCAAGCACTTCAATGCTTTCCATATTACTAAAAATCATGCGTATAGTAACGGCTAATGTTACGTCCACACCTGGATTTTTAATCGCTGCAAAATAGAGTGCAAAATCTTTTGCTGTCACAGGATGCTTTTTCAAAAAGTGCGGTGCCAGCTTAATTTCATTTGAAAAATGGGCCTGCTCAAGTGGTTGCCACATCACACCTTCGCGAAGATGCACCCAAAAGGCAGTCAGATCAGGGCGCTCTGTTTTTCGCGCTTCGATTTTAAGTGCCAAATCTTTGGCAAGAATGCCATACGTCCCAAAGCGATTGTCAGCTACAGCTGACAGACAATAGCTCCTACATTCGGTGCTGAAAGCCCATCCGCTAAAAGGATGTAAGTCTTCAGCATTGCCAATGTTAGCCATTCGTAGCGTCCCGTTTGGCTGGAAATTTTTAGGAAGTAGCTGTGGCAACACTTTAGTAAAATAGGGGTCATCAGTCAGTAAATTGGGAAGGTTTGGATCCATATGTGGTCTGTAGCTTATAGATGAGAGCTCTTTTACGCATTTTTCCTTCTTACTTTGACTCTGCTCTTCTTGATGTGGGGTCTCAAGCGCCTTTTCCTGTTTGAAAGAAAAAAGTGCTCCTTGAATCTCTACAAGCTTGTTATCGATTGCCCGAAGCCGCTCTTCTTGCAACAAAGAAGACCAATAAAGAAGTGATAAAAAAACAATTACGCAAAGTGAGCTGACGAGTCGTATCCAGAAAGCTGCCCAAGAACTATCTCTCATATCTTCCCTGCTTTATGAGTATTGCAATTCCCTCTATCGATAAAATTTTACTTTGTATATATGCAACTACAGAGTATTCGATCGATAGGTAAAGATCATAACATAGGCGATTTGTAATGGGTATCTTAGGGCCTGAAGCATTAGACGCACAAGCAGAAGTTTTAGTACAAAAAATTCGCCACTATCTCATCACCATTTTTGGCAGAGTGTTAAGCGAAGCTGATGCGGACGAGTTCTACCGAGCTTTTTGCTATGCCCTTCGCGAAAGCATCATGATCAACTGGCAAGCCACGGCGCAAACCTGGGCGAACAAAAATGTACGCATGATCTACTACCTGTCAATGGAATATCTTCCGGGGCGTTTTTTGATTAACAACATTGTCAATTTAAAAGATCAAGATGTCGTTCAGCTGGTTTTAAAAAAGACTAATCGCGCTCTTCCTGAATTGATCGCCCACGAATATGACCCAGCTCTTGGCAATGGTGGCCTTGGCAGACTTGCTTCATGTCTTTTAGATTCTATGGCAACTTTAAAAATGCCTGCTCGTGGATATGGCCTGAGATACCAGTATGGTCTTTTCGAACAGCAGCTGTGGGACGGCGTACAAATAGAAAAGCCGGATCTGTGGTTAATGAGCGAAAATCCATGGGAGTTTCGACGCGATCTACGTAAAATACCCGTAAAATTTTGTGGTAACCTGGTCAAACAGGCCGCTTCTGTGCCTACAAGCGAAGAAATTTATGATATCACAGATCATGAAGAAGTGTGGGCTATGCCCTACGACATCCCCATTGTTGGCTACAGCGACACCGAAGATTTTAGCGTCGTCACCCTTCGGCTGTGGAGCACCAAAGAATCGCCAAGAAATTTTCAGCTGCAGCGCTACAACGCAGGTCGTCTGGACCAGGCAGCAGAAAACACCACACTCACCGATGTTCTTTACCCAAGTGATATCCATGAAACTGGAAAGCGCGTACGCCTGAAACAGGAATTTCTTTTAGCCTCGGCATCACTTCAAGATATTTTTCGCTACTACTTTTCGCATCATAAAGACATCAGCGAGTTTGCCGATAAAGTACGTATCCAGATCAACGACACACATCCTGCTGTTCTCATCGCAGAGCTGATGCGCATGCTGACACGTCACTATCAAATACCTTGGAAGCAAGCATGGGAGATAACGCAAGGCTGCACAAGCTATACCAACCACACTATCATGACGGAAGCTCTTGAAGTGTGGGATCAGAACCTCTTTCGCTACTTATTGCCGCGTCAGTATAAAATCATCGAACGAATCAACTTAGATTTTTGCAATATGGTACGCACACGCTTTCCTCAAGAAGAGGATCGGGTGCGTAAAGCCTCCATCATCGAAAATAACCAGGTACGCATGGCAAATCTGGCTATCGTAGGCTCCCATAAAGTCAACGGCGTTGCTGCCATACACACAGAGATCCTTAAAAAGCAGGCCTTTAAAAATTTCTATGAAATCTTCCCCGACAGGTTTGTGAATGTCACAAATGGAGTCACCCATCGCCGCTGGCTTTTAAACTGCAATCCAGAGCTCGCTGCTTTCATTACAAAACGGATCGGTAACGGCTGGATTTGCGACTTCAGTCAAATCTCAAAGCTTGCTCAGTTTGCAAGCGATGAAGCAAGCCTAAAGGAATTTCTTGAAGTAAAAAAACATAACAAAACACACCTCCTCGAGTTTTTAAATGGGGAGGGCAGACCAAGGGATGCGCAAGGAAAACAGCTCCCAGCACATCTTTTCATGGATAATTCTGCACTTTTTGATGTTCAAGTAAAACGCGTCCACGAATACAAACGACAACTTTTAAAAGCACTGCATCTCATCGTTTTATACCATGAGATTTTAGATAATCCGACACATGCACGCATCAAGCGCTTGGCTATATTTTCAGGAAAGGCAGCTTCAAGTTATGAAACTGCAAAGACAATCATACGTCTGATCTCCTGCATTGCAAAAAAAGTGAATAATGATCCGGTGGTGAGTCAATTTCTCAATGTCGTCTATGTTGAAAATTATTTTGTCTCTCGAGCTGAGCTTATTATCCCTGCAGCTGATGTTTCAGAGCAGCTTTCAACAGCCGGCATGGAAGCTTCTGGAACAGGCAATATGAAATTTTCAATGAATGGAGCGCTCACCGTAGGCACAGAAGATGGTGCAAACGTAGAAATGAGACAAGCAGTCACCGATGAGTGGTGGCCATTTCGCTTTGGCTGCTCGGCAGAAGAAATTGCTGATATGAAAGCAAAAAATTCATATCGTGCCTGGGATGTGTACATGGCCAATCCTAAACTCAAACGCGCCGTTGACTCTCTCAGGGACCGTTCACTTGCAAGCCATGATATAGAACATCAGTCTCTCAGCTCGCTTTACTACAGCCTTTTAGAATCAAGCTGGGGGTCAATGCCCGATAAATATTTTGTACTCAAAGATTTCGAAAGTTACTACGACGTGCAAAAAAAAGTTGAAGAGCTGTATAAAAAACCTCTTGAGTGGGCAAAATTTGCCATTCACAATATTGCCGGCATGGGCAATTTTTCAACTGACAGAGCCATTCAAGAGTATAGTGACAAAATTTGGAACCTTACCCCTTGTCCAGTTGACAAACAGCTACTTGAAAAGGTGCGTCAAGAATATATCGACTCTACGCCATTGGGTAGATAAGAAACTGTATGGACTACTAGTAGTTAGGCTCTCCTTCATAAAGGGCAGACGAAGGATCTTCGGCATCGAAAAGGCCCCAATAATGAAGCATCTTGGTATAGAGGCCATCTTTTTTCACCACCTCTAGACCATGATTAAAATGCTGGATAAGCTCTTCATTTTTCCCTTTTTCCACCACAAGTCTTAATGCCATCGGAACAAGCGGAGGACCAGCAATTTTCAAAACAGTTCGGTAAATGCCTCCTACTAGCCTATAGCCAACAACAGCGTCTACAACCACTCCATCAAGACTACCTTTTTGTAAATCATCAAAGGCACGCAGGATATCGTCGTAGGGCAGAAAAACAGCATCCGCTGTATTTGCAAGCTGTAAAGCCCAAACATTACCTCTTTCAAACCCTATATCTTTTGCTTTCATTTGGTCGAGTGAAGTGTAAGAAGCATTTTTTCGAATAACAAGTACGGGACCTGCTAGGAAATAAGGCTGGGAAAAATCATATCTTCTCATATTCTGACCACTTGTGGCAAGGCTTGTCAAAACAGCGTCGATACCTTCCTGATTCAATAGTGTGATGACAGGAGACTGATTTGTAGAGACTACTTGCATGGTAATCCCTTCAACGCGGCCGATTTCTCGTAACAGGTCATCTGAAAAACCTGAAACATTGTTTTCTTTACCGCACAGATTTAAAGATTCCCACTGGCCATTTTGCCCGATAATATAGGGTGTTCGACGCTTGCTTTGGTCAGTAGTACAACCCATGATGGCTATAAAAGCTAAAAGTAGTAAACAGACGACGCGCAACACAAATCACCTCACAGCTGTGGAATCCCTACCTTTACTGTATCAGAAAGATATATGCAAAAACTATCCCTATCTTGATCATATACCCAAATGTTAGAAATCAAGGTGAAAAGCTATGTTGAGAAAAGAGCTGAATGGTGTTGTTTTTCTTGAATTTTCTCTTTTGCAAGAGTTCACCCGTTTACAACATGCTGTCTTTACAAAGCATGGTGGAGTAAGTGAGGGCAGCTATGCAAGTCTCAATGCAGCCTTTAACACTGGCGACTTGGATGAGAACGTACAGGAAAATAGACGACGCATTCAGAATGTTTTTACACAACAGGACAAAGCGCCACACCTTTTTTCATTAACTCAGGTGCATAGCGATATCGTGGTTGCGGTAGACGAGCCTCTCTCAACTTATGAAACTCCTCCATCAGGTGATGGCCTACTTTGTGCCATTCCTCACAGAGCCTTACTTATAAAACATGCAGACTGCCAGGCAGCAATTTTTTATGATCCTGTCCATCATGCGTGTGCCAATGTCCACGCAGGCTGGCGCGGCAATGTACAAAATATCTACAAAAAAACAATTGGATTGATGAAGCAAAAATATGGCTCCAAGCCAGAAGATCTTTTTGTTTGTATCTCTCCAAGCC
>JAHFTM010000038.1 GCA_023269335.1 Chlamydiia bacterium | reverse complement strand
AATAGGGATATTCGAAGAGGTGACTATCGGAGTCTTGATTTGTTAAAACCACCATTCAACGTAAAAGCAGAAAAAGCGTTTATGTATCGATCAGAAACACTTAATAACGTTAAACAGGTGCTTTATATCTACAATAGTTCACTTAATGACTAAGAGTATTCTTTTGAGATAAAAATGGTCCATTTTCAACAGCCTCTAGTGATAGCGTTGCTATCACTGCTCCTTCCATTTTCAACACTACAGGGTGATTTGTTATGTCCTGATAAAATACAGTTCACTTTTTTAGATGAACCCATTGATGTAGTTATTCCATGTACAAAAAAGGATCTCAATACACTTGAGCACTGCATTGCAGGAATTAGGAAAAATTGTCACGAAGTACGCCGTGTCATTGTAGTCTCAAAAGAGCGCCTAACAGGCTCTGCAGAATGGTATGATGAAAGCTTGTATCCCTTTAGCATGCATGACGTAGCTTACGAATTGGTAGGGTCGAATGTTGAGGCAGTTCAATATGTTGCAAATCGACTCAACCGGCTTGGCTGGATTTATCAACAGTTACTCAAACTTTATGCCCCTATGGTGATCCCAGGGATATCTTCGAATGTATTGATAGTAGATTCCGATACAATCTTTCTTCGCCCTGTTACTTTTATTGGAGAAAATGGTGCAGCGCTCTTTAATGTGGGTACAGAATGCCATAGCCCCTATTTTTTTCACGCTCGTCGGCTTTTACCCTACCTTCATAAAGTATTTCCTGCATTCTCAGGCATTTGTCATCATATGCTGATGCAAAAATGTGTGTTAGATGATCTTCATAAAGCTATACAAACAAGACATAGCCTGCCTCTGTGGAAGGCTTTTTTACGGTGTATCGACAAAAGTGATCTCTTTGGCTCTGGAGCCTCTGAATATGAGATCTATTTTAATTATGCACATATTCGAAGTGACCAGTTTAAAATACGACAGCTACAGTGGAAAGACATCTCGGCAGTATCAGCAATTGATAACTTCAAAAAATATGGTTATCATTATGTTTGTGCACATGCATATCTGAGAGAATAAGGAATCGTCAGGAAATAACTGTAAAGTTTATTTCCTGACATCCTTTACGCTCACGGAAGATTTTGCAGCGCAGGTCCACCAAGAACATGTACGTTATTTTCTTAATTTCCCATGATCTTTATCGAGAGCGATGAGCTTCTTTTTGTAAGGTAGTTTCACGCTTTCAGGATAGCAGTAAGAAGGGGAGAGTATTTTTGTCGGGGGGTGGTCGATGAAATAGCGATTTAAATGGCTCTCATCGTGCCATACGGGAAGAATTCCATTTGTCAGATCGATGTGAATTCTACGATTTGCCTCTGCACATGTTTTAAAAAATAAAGCTCTGCTTCCACCCCAAAAGCCACCAGCAAAATAAATTGAACCTTCATTCGGCTTGACACAGGCAAGTGAGCGTGGGTTTGTTTCGTATGAGCCCCTTTTATTTACAAAGCCAGGATGTTGTGTGCCGACGAGATCCGCTAGAATTTCACTACCTACTTTGTCGACAAAGCGCATGTCAGCATCCAGGGCAAACACATAATCCATGTCTGCAAGAGCTTGCTGATTTTTACAATAAATTTCAAAGCGCATCATAGTATCATTGGGCCAGCCAAGGCGCTGTTGTTGAATTCTGACAATATCTGGTGCATTGGGAATTGTGCCATCAGTGAAGACAAAGAAAGTCACTTTATGTTTTTTACAAAAATAGGCTCTGGCAGAATTAACAAGATCTGGGATAAATTGGTCATAGCGACCTGTAGCAGTCACACAAAGACCAATTTTTTTTTGTTTAGTATTTGCTTTCTGTCCAGCAACAAGAAGGCTGGATGAAACGCACAAGGTCAAAAGAAATAAAAAAAAGCGCTGTATCATTCCGATATCTCCTCACAAAAAAGTGTTGTTCACAAAACATCAGTAAAAGAGCTACATTCAGATGTCTTGCATTATGATGGGGGCATTCTGCGGTAACGCTTTAAAACTGTCAAATTTATTTCCTTAATCAAACAGCTTGTTTAGTGGCTGATAGGGAGGCATGTGGCGAATTTGCCTGTCTAAGTTTTGTAACTGAGAAGCATTGACTCTGTGGTCGTTAATGGGATTAGCCACGTTGTAAATATATAAAGTGTCAGGGATAAAGCGAATATGACCTCTGGAGGCCATTTCTGCCATAGGAAACATAAAGGCCATATCGCCTACCATAGGAAAGAAGACCCCCTTCCATTGAAAGTCCTCAATTTTGATCAATTGGAAAAGCTTGGCATAAAACGTTCTAAGATGACCAAAAACCCATCTATAAGAGCGAAAGCTGCGTGCGTTTGAAATTGCAGGAGGAATATACTCACAGCAGCTGCCCCAGCCTGGAGGATCGGAAGTAAAATTGCCATAGGTGAGCCAAACATTTTTATCTGCATAGATAGAAGCGAGAATTTCAAGCACGCTGTGATGGGCTAGACGATCGTCACCATCGACTGTCACAATAACCTTGTAGGGAGCAACTTTGTGAATTGTGTCATAAATATTAGCAAGAGAGCCTTTTCGCTTCTTATTGTGAACAATGGTGCATCTTGGTCCAAGTCCACGTGTTTTGACAAAGTCATCGACAAGTTGACCTGTTTTATCGCTCGAAGCATCATCAATATAAAACAGATGCCAGTGCGGGTATGTTTGCTGAACGATGGATGTCAGATTTTGAATGCAAAAACGCTCATTATTGTGCGAGGGCACAACGATGACAAACTCTGTAGGTCTTTGCGGAAGTGAATCCATGTAAGCATAAAACGGATAAAAAACTAAAAGAAGTATTCCCAGAATACGAAACAGCATGCTTCACCTAAAAGTTCACTAAGTTATTTTCTTACGATCCCTTAATCCTTTAGAAAAATTGATTTGTTGCAAATATAAAAATTACGTTATCGTCTCCAGACTAACTTGAGGCGATTATGCGAGTAAAAAAAAATAGAGTCCTTTTTTTATGTTGTTTTATAAGTCTCCTTATTCTGCAAAGCAGTGTTCTTGTCTCTCATGAACCTGAAATTCCCCAACTGCTTTCGACGGAAGCTCTTAGCCGGCTATCTCCTCACAGTTTTAACCGTTACTATCACAATATCAACTCACAGTGTGGTGAAGACGGTATTATTGAAGAAATATTTAGACGTTTACAGGTGAGGGATGGGTTTTTTGTGGAATTTGGTGCTGCAGATGGACTCTGGTTTAGCAATAGCCGCTATCTTTGGGAAAAAGGCTGGTCAGGTGTTATGATAGAGGCCGATACCTCACGATTTCAAGAACTTGTTGCACGCTACGCAGGTCAAGAGAGAATGCTATGTCTACAAGAATATATTACAGCGACAAATGAAGATACACGTGGCGCCACACTTGACAAAGTTGCAGATAAAAATTTTCCCGATAAAGAAATTGATTTTCTATCGATAGATGTGGATGGTGCAGACTATTTGATTTTAGAAGGATTACAGCGAAAACCCAAAGTCATTTGTGTTGAAGCTGGTCTACATTGGCACCCGCTGTTTAACGAAAGAATTCCCGATGAATTTGCTGTTCAAAATCTCCAGCAGCCACTTGCTGTGATGTTGGATATAGCTCGTCGAAAAGGCTATCAGCCGGTGTGTCTCACGGGTAATTTGATTTTAGTGCGCTCAGATCTGTGTGCTGCTTTTCAAGAAGTGCCTTCAGATGTTCTCACGCTCTTTCGAGATGGCTGGAGAAGTTCATTTTGTCGTAAGTGGCTTGTCGATTATCGGCAGGGCCATCCCTACATCATGAAGTTTGAAGGCCTTGGTTTGCAGCTTCGCTACCCCATCACAGAAGACTTCTAATTTTGTAGCTCTTCAAAAATGGAAATATCCTCAGCTACAAATGTTTGGCTTTCTTCTTGACGTAACTGCGCTCAAGTAAAAAAAGAGAGTCAGCGTTGATGCTATTTTTTCCATGTGCCAAACGATGAATACTTTCAAAATCAGTGATGCCCGACTGATGGAGAATAATAGAAAGAGCATTTTGTTCTGGACGCTCAGAATAAAAGGCAGAGGCGTGATGGGCAAGAGCATACCAGCGTTCAATGACTTGACGCGCTCTTGCATTTGTCAAATCAACACCTAATAGGCCTGCAGAGCAGCTTGGGATTTGGTAAGTGTCTTGCAAGTGTATTCCAAATGCTTGGGCCGCTGCTTCATTCATATACTGACCTATCATGTGGCTATTGCCCATGACAAAGTAGCCCTTTTCCTGAATTGTCTTAAAGATGGAATTTAAGCTTACAATGGGCAGTATGGCAGCGTCAAGCCAGAGCACGCGTTTATAGCCAAGGCGCTCTGCTTCTTTAAAAAACGATGGCTTGAAGGCATAGGGGACATGGGCAAGGTTTAAAGAGCCTCCTTTTATGTTGGGCCAGCCACCCACACGATAAAGTATATGGCCTTTGAAATCAGATCGTTTTACAAAAGATATGAGGCGTTTGAGTCCACCCACATAATTTTTGTTGAAGGATGAATAGAGAATAAGGCAATTTTCTTTTATGGTTTTTTTGCAGCCAACAGCAATTACACCAGAACGGGGCTGCCTTTTTTTTGAGTTTCCGATGATCTTAAAATTTTGTATGTTTGCTTTGTAAAATCCAAGCTTATCAAGGCCGTAGCGTTGGTCTGAAGCAAGATAATGCTGAATACGTTTTAACTCTTTGAGCGTTGGATGATAGATATCTTTTATCTGGCTATAGATCGGAGTTGAAGTGTAATGATCATTGGCAAAAAGTGGAATAAAGAGCGCGAGATAGGAACAGAAAAAGCTTAAGAATTGTGATTTCATGAAAACCTAAAAAGTTGATGCGGTCGACAAAGTCTCACAAAATGATGATTAACGCAATATGCGAGTTTTAATTGCAGGCCTGACTCCAATATCAAAAAATGCAGATAGCGCGTTAATTAGTTCAAATAATCAATGTAAGGTTTGCATAATGGTGTCAGCAAAGGCTTCTTTACCAAACTTTTTGGCTTTTTTTGTTTTTAAAAAGTCGCGGATGTTATTCAGATAGGTGCTATATTCATCCTCTTTCATGTTTTTGATATGGTTTAAGAGTAGCTCAAAGCTTGTAAAGTCTTCTCTTGCAATAAAGCAGTTTGTTGGGATGTATTCTTTGATATTAGAGGCGCCAAGATAGATGGGCACACAGCCCGCCGCAAAGCAATCAAATATCTTTTCAGTGATGTAGCCCCGCTGATTTTTGATGTTTTCATAACAGATAGAGAAGCGATATTTTTTTAAGACTTCAAGTTTATTTTGGCAAGGGCCACGATAGGTACGAAGTTTTAGCTTCTCCCAACCTGTACCATAAAATTCAAAGTCGTTACCTACACGTGCCTCAAAATATGAGATCACTTTATAGCGCTCAGAATAAAGTTCATCGGGATGGCCTGATCGTTTATTTCTACACACTGTTGTGAGTAGCTTTTTTTCTGAAAATGATGGGATATGGGGTTGCATATCTTGCCAAACTTGGTAGTTGATTTTCTCTGCTTTGCCCTGCTGGCAAAGCGCATCATCCCAGCTAAGGACTTTGCCAAAACAGTGAAAGCATTGATACATTTCGGGCACAACAGTTGGTGGTTCAAGTGCTATAAGCACAAGTTTTTCACGTGCTACTTTGAAGATTTTTTTGTGCCACTTTTTCCCTGTCCAGCTTGGCAGGTTGATCACAATGACTTTTCTGGCATTTTGAAGCGCTCTGAGTGACTTTTTGTTTGAGAATTCAGACAGATCTGTACATTTCAAGGTGTGGCCGGCCTCTCTCACCTTTTTATCTAATAGCTGCCATGTTGTCAGCTCATTGTACGGGATATTTGCTGAATAGGTACACACCTTGCTATCAAGCACGCTTGCATCATAGGGTATAAGGTAAATGGTATCGCCAAAAAATAGACCTTGCAAAAAGCAGATGCTAATGAAAAATGTGAACAAAAATTTGCGCATAATTTTATGTCGAAGTATTTGAAACTGTCCTTTTTTCACAAATTGAAAAATAATTCGGTTGTACAAGATGGGTCTGTTGCAGAAACAATCTCAGCTAGCAGGGGTGCTGCAGTGGAACTCCCTATATTGATAACATGACTGGGACTGTTTAATAGGCGTATATTAAAACAATAAGGATGTGGAAACATAACCGTAGCTGTGTCAAAAATACCTTTATCGTTCTTCCTGTCAAGTAGCGTGATGAGGAAGGTGTAGAGTCCCTTAGATAAATTTTTAATTTTGATGGTAAGTGTAGTTGGTTGTGTTGGTGAAAGTTTTTCCATGCTGAATGCTTTGCTATAGATAATTTTTCCATTTGGATTTTTAAGGCTTACTTGAAAGTGTCCTACATGGTTTTCAAAGGGGGGGAAAGGCTCATGTGGGCGTTGAATACTAAACTGCAAAAGCCGTTTTACTCGAGGGGTTGCTACATGAGAAAGAGTTGTTTTACAACGTAGAGCCTGTTTGGTCGCGTTGTCAAAATGTAACTGAGAGCGCTGAGCCAATTTTATATCAGTAGCGCTACAAGAAAAAGAAAATAAAAATAGCTGAAGTACAATATATATAGAACAAGTTTTCATTCTTTTCCTGCCTGTTGCTTTCTCTTTTTTACTAATGTAAAAAAATTGAGAAGAGTTTCAATTCGATTGATATAGGTATGCTTTGTTTTCACGAAATCCATCTGTTCATAAAGTAAGTTGAAGTTCCCGCTGTGGAGGAACTTTTTTGCTGCATAAAACAATTGGTAGGTATCAGGATGATAGACGATTTTATATTCAAATAACTCCCAGACACGGTAGGAGTTGGTAATGCCGATTTGTCCGTAACTAATATTTTTAAAAATTCTACAAGGAATATACCCCTTGGCTCGTTGCCATTGTCCTACAATTGCTGGAGACAAGCAAGAGACTGTAGTAAAGTGAATGTTTTCTTCTATGCTTATTCCTTTTCCCCATGGGCAATGAAAATGAAAGGCGATGCCATTTTCATTGCATGCCTTTACAAAACCATCAATTTCAGTTTTGTTGCCGAATTTGCCTTCACCAATAGTCCCAACCCAATGAAATGCACGTTCTTTTTGAGTAGTTGGGATCATTTTTTTTATCTTTTCGATTTCATGAGGCAATAAATCTGTAGCCCACGGCATATAGACGCATTGGTTTTGAAAATCATAGTAAATGCATGGGGCTATTTTTTGTAGATTTGGCAAGCAAAGAGCGTCGTCAGTGTATACCTGCAACAAGATACAATTACCCTTTTTTAAAAGAGCTTGATACTTCAAGTTGTAACAATTATGGAGAATATAGTCGCAATCATCTCGAATAGGGATTTTTTTATCTTGATTTCCTGCCGTTATGAATAATGAGTTTGAGAAATTGAATCCATCTGTTTGATCATTATCATCAAACCAATGTACTTTATAACCCATGTGTTCAAATGCACGAAAGAATGCGTTATGTACGTAAGAGTGGGTATGTGTGTGGAGTTTGTATCCCCAAATAACCACTTTGTCAAATGCTTCTATATGCCCTAAAAATGATAGGACGAAACAAAGAAACAGCGACGAAATAAACTTCATAGCCCACCCAAATTGGCGCACATTTAAGCTGTATGATTAAATTTTTGTCAATAGATTTAGGTAATGTGCACACTTAGAATAGCTCTTTTAGAGGCTGGTAAGAGGGTAGATTACGAAGGTGTGTATCCAGCTCTTTTTGAAGCTTGGCATTTTTCTTTCGGTCGCTGATAGGATTGACTGTATTGACGATATAGATCGGTTCTTCAATAAAACGCACGTGTCCATCAGATGCCATTTCCAGCATGGGAAACATGATGCCAAGATCATAGGTCATAGGCAAAAAGTCGCCATTGAACAGCAGGTCTTCTTTTTTAATAAGGTGGAAGAGCTTGGCATAAAATGTTCGCAGCTGGCAGCCCATCCATTTTTTTGAAGAGCGGAATTTAAGTTTTTTTTGCACTTTTTTAGGATACTCTTTACAGTAGCTTGCTTTGGTAAAAGGCTCGGTAGTATAGTTTCCATGGGTTAGCCATACACTTTTATCGGCGTATTGCTTGGCAAGTATATCAAGAATGCCTGTATGTGCTAAACGGTCATCTCCATCAACTACCACCACCACTTTTTTGCCATCAATGGCAGTTATTGCTGAAAAGAGATTAGCCATTGCGCCACGTCGCAAGCTATTATGCGTTACCTGAATTTTTCCCTTCAGTTCAAGCCCGGCATCTTTTACATACTGATCGACAAGCTGTCCTGTTTTATCTTGTGAGCAGTCATTGATATAGTGGATAGAAAAATGAGGGTAGGTCTGGTTAACAACTGAATCTAAATTGGCTTTGTACCATTGTTCATTGTTGTAAGAAGGAATGATAATGACAAACTCAATTGCATTACTTACCGCATCTGCTGCATAGCTTTGAAAGGGTAGGATAGAAAAACAGAGGGCTAAGAAACAGTGCCAAAACATAAGAGTTCTCTTGTTATAGGCGTTAGGCAAATTTTTGATCGTATAGATATAGAGAATTTGGCAAATGTAGGCAACAACTCAAATTAAGCAGTAAAACAAAAAGTACGCCTGTACAACTTAAAACAATGAGTCAAGTGGGGCGTAAGGCGGCATGGCGCGAATGTACTTATCAAGATCATTTTGCAGTTGAGAGTTGACCCTGTAATCATTGATAGGGTTATTCACGTTATAGATATAAAGCACATCTGGAATGAATTGATAGTGCTTTTTTGAGGCCATTTCCATCATCGGGAACATAAAGGCCATATCCCAGGTCATCGGAAAAAATTGACCATTCCAAAGGAGGTCTTCTTTTTTGATATTGTGAAAGAGCTTAGCATAAAATGTTCTCAAGTGTGAGGCAACCCATTTGTAGGTGCGGAACGTATTTGTTTTGGCTACTTGGCGCGGAATTTTAGTACAACAGCTTCCCCAGTTTGCTGGCGCTGTTCTGAAATTGCCATAAGTCATCCAAACATTTTTATCGGCATAGGCATAAGCCAGTGTGTGAAGGACGTATTGATGGGCCAAGTAGTCATCTCCATCAACTGTCACGATAACTTTATCTGGTGCGATTTTATGAATGGTTTCATAGATGTTGGCAAGAGCTCCTTTTCGCACTGTATTATGAATCACGTTACATTTATGAGAGAGACCTTTGGTTCTTATGAATTCATTGACCAGCGCCCCTGTAGTATCACTTGAGCAGTCATTAATGTAGTACACGGTATACCAAGGGTAGGACTGGGAGAAGATAGACTCTAAGTTTTTAACTACCCACTTTTCATTATTATAAGAAGGGATAATGATAGCAAATTCAGTCGTTTTATACCCTTTTGCAGAACAAATGCTTGCGGGAAGTAAAAAGAGGAGTGCAAGTAAAAGTGCATGGGTGTATTTGGACATAGGGGAATCTCCGAGATGTTAATGCATGCTTGTTCGATAGTCACTGAAACTATCATTTTTATCAATTTCATGTATAATTTTTACGCCCTTTTCAATCTGATCGGGCATAAACGTATTGAAAACAAGCTCACTCATTTGCTTCGTTTTCAAGCCGCCAGGTGAGAAGGGAAGATCTGAGACAACTAAAAGCGCTCCAAGTGGCAAACGATGTGAATAGCTCGCTGTAAAAAGCGTGGCGCATTCCATTTCTACTGCTTGTGGTCTTGTTGCTTTTAGACGATTGCGAAATTCAGGGTTGAATTCCCAAAAACGTTTATTCGTTGTATGTGTAATCCCAAGATGATATCTAGCCTTTTCTTCGTCTAAAATGTTAGTTACAACTTTTTGCATTGTGAAATTGGCAAGGGCTGGCACTTCCGGGGGAAAATAAAAATCTGAGGTACCATCACCGCGGATGCTGGCAATTGGAACAAAAAAATCGCCCAGCTGATAGTCGGGCCTTAAGCCGCCGCACATACCTAAAAGAAGCGCCGCTTTGATGGGCAAGAAAGCGCAAAGGTCGATTACAAGAGCCGCAGCAGGTGAGCCGATTTTGAAATCCAGCATGGAAATGCGCTCTTTTTTGCTGTGAGCGACGTTAAACATAGTGCCGTTGTGCATGTCACAATTGCGAGTTTTGGCAAAATATTCTACATAGCGAGGGAAATTAGTAAGGATCAGGTAGGGTTGAAATTCGCTAGCCTCAGAGCCGGAATACCGCTCAAGAGTTTCTCCTGCAACTACTTGCTGTT
>JAHFTM010000037.1:7838-10324 GCA_023269335.1 Chlamydiia bacterium | reverse complement strand
CTTGATAATAGGCTGTAAGCTCCTTCTTATTTTGCACATAGCTACCACTTACATACCCTATTGAAGTCATCCCAAATCCAAGCATATTTTCAGCTTTCCCTACTGTGTAGCCTTGAAAATTTCTTTGTAGCTGCTTTTTCTCGTAAGCCTTAGCAAGATCATCACTGCTTAGTGCAAAATGATCCATGCCAATTGCCACATAGCCTGCTTTTTGAAATGCAGCTCGTGCAAACAGATAAATCTCAAATTTCTCGCTCGTCGTAGGAAGCGATTCTTCCTTGATTGCCTTTTGATGAGGCTTTAGCCAAGGAATTTTGGCATATGAAAAAAGCGCAATTCTATCGGGACGCATCTGTAAAACATGCTTCACAGTCTCTTCAAATGTCACTCTTGTTTGAAATGGAAGTCCATAAATCAGATCGATATTGATGCCTGAAAAGCCAAGCTCTTTAGCTTGATAAAAGCAACTTTGCGTAAGCTCAAGGCTTTGATAGCGGCGGACTTGCTCTTGTACTTTCTGATTGGTATCTTGTACCCCAAAACTTACTCGATTAAAGCCAAGTGTGCGAAGTGTTTTCAGCTTTTTCCCATCACCAATCGTCCTTGGATCAATTTCAATCGCCACTTCTGATGAAAAGTCAATCTCAAAAGAATTTTTTAGCTTTGAAAAAAGCAGATCAAATTGCCTTTCATCAAGCTGTGTCGGCGTGCCACCGCCGAAATGAAGCTGGTTGACTTTGTTTGTAGACAACTTGTTTGCGATGAGCTCTATTTCTTTACATAGATACTGCACATAGCGCTCTTCGTTTTCAGGCTTGCGATTCAAAACGACAGAGCAACCACAATACAAACACATTGTCTTGCAAAAAGGAATATGCACATACACAGAAAAAGGCCCTTGCGCATTTTGCAAGCTATTTTCATAGTCAGAAGCTGTAAAGGCACCCCACATAGGAGCGGTAGGATAGCTTGTGTAGCGCGGGATGCTTTGGTGCATCTCCATCAAAAGTTCAATATCTATAACATCTTCCATCACTATCCTTGTTTGACGCAGGCAACAAGGGCATGTACATTGGCAATCGGTGTTTTAGGTAAGATGCCGTGGCCAAGATTGAAAATATATCCGGGATCATCTTTCATAGCCTTTAAAATAGCCCTCGCCTCTCTTTCGACTATTTTTGTATCTTGTAAAAGGATGTCTGGATCTAAGTTACCTTGCAGTGAAATTCCTGCTATCTTTTTTCGAACCGTTTTTACATCTGACTGCCAGTCAAGGCTTATGCAATCGGGCTTCAGGCTAGCAAGGCTTTCATAAAAAATAGAAGAGCCTCTGCAAAAAACTATCACTGGGCACTTCTTCATTTTAGAGATAATTTTTTTCATGTAGCGCAAAGAAAACTCCTCAAACTGTCTTGCAGCAAGTACATGCGCCCATGAATCAAAAAGCTGAATGGCATCAACGCCTGCATCGATTTGAGCATTTATATATTCGATCGTATAATCAGCAATCAGATCAAGAAGTTCATGAAAGCTATCAGGATCATGAAAGAGCCACTCTTTGGTTTTTAAAAGCTCACGATTTGACTGCCCTTCAATCATGTAGCTTGCCACAGTAAAGGGAGCCCCTGAAAAACCAATCAGAGGGACTTTCAAGCTTTTTTTCAAAAGCTTGATGCCCTCAAAAACAAAAGAAAGCTCTGAAAGTATTTGCCTATTATAGAGTGTTTCAAGCGAGCTTTTATCCTTCAAGCAAGGCCCCAGTATTGGTCCCTTGCCCTCTTCAAAACGAAGATCTAAGCCCATTGCTTCTGCAATCAAAAGGATATCAGAAAAGACAATCGCTGCGTCAAAACCAAATTCAGCAATTGGCAACAAAGTCACTTGCGCAATCAAATCAGGGGTTTTGCACAACCCCAAAAAACTGTGTTTGGCACGAAGCGCCTGGTAGCTTGCCATGTACCTACCAGCTTGCCTCATCAACCAAATGGGGGGTCTTTTCTCTTTGTTTTCACCCTTCAATGCTTGTAAAAAAAGATCATTCATTAAAGAATTCTCTCAAGAATTGCATCCACCGTAAAGCCAAATTCTTTTGCCAAAGCACTTGCCGGAGCTGAGGCTCCAAAGCCCTCCATACAAATCGCTATGCCCTCACGGCCAATGTATTTATGCCAGCCCATGTCAGAGCCTGCTTCAATGCTCACCCGCTTTCCAATGTCACCACCTAAAATGGCTGCCTTATATTCTGATGGTTGACTTTCAAAAAGCTGCCAGCAAGGCATGGAAATTACACGTACCGGCTTTCCAAGTTTTTCAAGCTCTTGCGCTACATTCAAGGCAAGAGGAACCTCAGAGCCTGTAGCCATAAGTGTAAACTGCACCTTCCCACTTTCTTTTTTGATGATGTAAGCTCCACGTCCAAGACCATCTTTATAAGGAACTACTGTTTCAGGAATATCAGGAATATTTTGGCGAGACAGTGCCATCGC